>JBPCWG010000177.1:0-3697 GCA_051009705.1 Methyloligellaceae bacterium
GCACCGCAGCCGTTGCCGCCACCGGGGTAATCATGATTTTGGGTAGGAGTGGCGGTAGCGAACGCATAACGCCGCAGGCCATCGTTGATCCGTTGGCGCCGCCGATGCCGACAATTCCGCGCAAAGCACCGGTATCCATCTTGTCTCGTACGCAATTCTGCGCTGCATCGAGCATCATTTGTGAGGCTTCGGCCCGGGAGACATCCCTAAGCCCGGTGAACTCAACTCCATCGTGATCCACGGGCAGGGTAGTCACAACTTCAGGGAGTTTGTGATTGTGACCGCGAAGAGACAGATCGACCACCCAGGGCTCGCCACCGGCTTCGGTGAGATGGCGGCAGAAGGCTTCAGCGATTTCAAACTTGCTGTCCAGGGTGATGAGGACGGCGATCTGCGGGCGGTTAGCAGCCATCGCCATTATCTCTTCAATCGCACGGACTTGAATCCCTGCGTCGCTTTGGGAACCGACTCTTCAATAGGAAAGCGCTCCGCCGAGGATCCCCCCACATAACCGTCGAGGCGCGGCTCTTTGTCCAGAAGTGCCGCAAAATCCTGTGGTGTTTCAATAAAGCCGCCATGAACGGTGATAATGCGATCCGGAAAATCGGCTTTGAGAGCATCGCAAATCGATTGTGTCCTTTTTAGCGACGCTTCATAGTCCAGCACGGTCCTGGAACCGATGGTTCCGCCGGAACTGTTGCCGAAATGGACGATAATATTATCGACACCGACAGCGGCCATGGCCAGTGCTTCATCGACGGTGGTACAGAAGGCTTTCGTGAACAAACCCTGTTCAGAAGCAAATTTCAGGGCATCAACTTCTTTCTGGTAACCCATGCCTGTATCCTCCAGATCGCGCCGGAAATTACCGTCGATCAGGGCCACCGTCGGACAATTCATCAAACCCTCATACCCTGCATCAATGAGTTTGCGGATGAAGACATTCATATCGCGGGTTGGATCTGCCGCCAGTATACCGGCTATGACCGGACAATCCTCGACGACATTGATCAGAAAACGTTCACCGATTTCCAGGGTTATGGCATTGGCATCCCCAATGGGGAGATAGCCGGCCATGGAACTCAGGCCCTGCATTCTGAAATAGGCAAGTATATGGGTGGTTATCATGTCGGCGCCGCCCTTGGCCGCCATTTTGCCGGTAATACCGGTTCCGCAGAGTGCGTCATATACCGGCCGTCCTGAGGAGATTTCGTTTCTCAGTCTTGATAGGATTGTGTCTCTTGATAAAGCCATGGGAGGGAGTTTCCGTAGAATTGTCTCTAATTGTTCGAACTTTAGCGAAATTTAGCCCAAATTTCGAGCCTATCTTTCATCTCAAGTCTTGCGAATTTTTCAGAATGAATTACACAGAACCCGGACAATGAACTTTATTCCGGATCCATAAAGGCGCAGATCCGGCAAACCGGCTTTTGAACAGCAATCAAATTATCACCATCAAATTTCACATCCCATGACTGCAGAACATGAGCGGCGGCGGACGTTCGCAATAATCTCCCACCCGGATGCGGGTAAAACGACCCTGACGGAAAAATTACTGTTGTCCGGGGGCGCTATCCATCTGGCCGGTCAAGTGCGGGAAAAAGGCAATAACCGACGGACCCGTTCCGACTGGATGAAGATCGAACAGGAGCGGGGTATATCGGTGACCAGTTCGGTCATGACCTTTGAACGCGACGGGCTGGTATTCAACCTCCTGGACACACCCGGTCACGAGGACTTCAGCGAAGACACTTATCGCACCCTGACGGCGGTAGATTCTGCGATCATGGTCATCGATGCGGCACGGGGTATTGAAAGTCAGACCCGGAAACTCTTCGAAGTGTGCCGAATGCGCGATATTCCCATATTGACCATGGTCAACAAGCTTGATCGGGAAGCCCGGGATCCGTTCGAAATCCTCGATGAAATTCAGGAAGTTCTTACCCTCGATATTGCACCGATGCTGTGGCCTATCGGAATGGGCCGGGACTTCTATGGCTGCTATGATTTGCAGAACAAGAAATATCTCACTTCCAGCGAAGGCCGGGGTGGGGTTTTTGATTCAGAAGTGCCATGTCCTGATCTCGACGATCCTGCAATCACGGACAAGGTTCCCGAAAATATATTGCAGGAAGCCGGGGACGGGATTGAACTGGCTCGTGCGGGATATTCTGATTTTGATCAGGAAGCCTATCTGGCCGGCTATCTGTCGCCGGTCTTTTTCGGTAGCGCATTGAAAAGTTTTGCTGTCAGCTCAATTGTCGATTTTATTGCTCAACATGCACCGTCTCCCCGTCCCAGTCCGGCAGACACCCGCACCATCGAACCCAGTGAGAAATCCGTAAGCGGTTTCGTTTTCAAAGTGCAGGCCAATATGGACAAAAACCATCGGGACAGGGTGGCGTTTCTGCGTATTTGTTCCGGCGATTTCCGTCGCGGTATGAAACTCCGTCAGGTCCGCACGGGCAAAGATGTTATGATGCATAGTCCCATCTTTTTCTTCGCCCAGGATCGGGAAATTGCTGAGAATGCCGGACCAGGCGATGTCATCGGCATCCCCAATCATGGAACCGTGCGGGTCGGGGATACGTTCACCGAAGGGGAAGATGTTCGGTTTACCGGATTGCCGGTGTTTGCACCAGAAATCCTGCGGCGTGTGCGACTTGGCGATACGTCCCGTATCAAACAGTTGCGTCAGGCTCTCGACGACCTCGCCGAAGAGGGACTGGTCCAGGTCTTTGTTCCGGCAATGGGATCTCAGCGTATTGTCGGTGTGGTCGGACTGTTGCAGCTGGATGTTCTGACATCCCGTGCAAAACAGGAATATCGCATCGATATCGACTTCGAGGCCATTCCTTACGACACTGCCCGTTGGCTGACTGCCGAGGAACCAGCGGTTCTCGACAAATTTCTCAATGCAAACAAAGCAAACATAGTGCGTGATCGTGAAGATCGTCCGGTTTTTCTGGCCAAGAGCCTGTGGGAGCTTGACTACACGATAAACAAAAACGAAGACATTACTTTTCTGAAGACCCGCGAACTTAAATAGTTTGCTGATGCCCAATTTAAATTTCTGCAGAATCGTAGTGATTGTGCTAAGTGTCGAACCCAGATGGATCCGGTTGGATTGTACCCAATCAATCACTGGCCAGGTGTGAAACTCATCTAACGAGTTATTTGTCTTTTGCGATAACTCTCCACAAAGTCCAAAACCTATAGGAGGAAACTATGTCTGAGGTGAATCGTGTAAATCATATGAGTGATGATGTGTTTGTCGTAACCCGTGGTGGTGAAACTCAAGCGCTCTTTCCCCATGCGGTCAGCGTTTCCGGCGGCCGTACAGTCTATCTGTCTGGTCAGCTTGCCTATGACAAGAACGGCAACAGAATCAACAGCGACATGGCCGCGGAAATGCGCCAGGTCTGTGAGAATTTGAAGGCAGCGCTCAAAGAAGTCGGCGGTGATCTGACGGATATTACAAAAGTCACCACCTATGTGACCGACATGAATGAATTCTTCAAATGTCTCGATGTGCGCCGTGAATATTTGGGAGACGCTTTCCCAACAAGCACGACAATTGAAATCAGCCGTTTGGCCGACCCTGAACTGACCATCGAAATAGAGGCCTGGGCCCACGTTAAGGACTAAAAATAATAGAGGTCACGACCTATGAACCCGGTCAGCCAACGCTTCCGGG
>JBPCWG010000178.1:0-2732 GCA_051009705.1 Methyloligellaceae bacterium
CGGACGCCCATGGTCCCTATGGCGCTAAAGGATTGGGAGAGCATGTGCTGATACCGACTGCTCCTGCCATTTTGAATGCAATACGCCACGCTACCGGCGCAGAAATCCGCAAAGTTCCGGCAACACCTAGCCGGGTACTTACCGCCTTGAGGGAGGTGAAACCGTGACCACAGAACAAAACCGTCCGGAAAAGATTAGGTGCGATGCCTGTCCCGTACTCTGCTATATTGCCGAAGGCCGGACCGGTGCCTGTGACCGATATGCCAACGACCGGGGTAATCTGGTTCGCGTTGATCCCCTCACGATACTGGAAAACAGACAAAACGATGAGGGCACAGTCGTACCCTTCCTGGAGCAGGGGCAGGAGTGGGACGGGGATCTCATCGCCGACGACAGCAAATTCGTCACCGCGATAGGCGCTGGCACGACTTATCCCGATTACAAACCGGCACCGTTTATCGTTTCCAGGGAAGTCAACGACGTCGATTTTGTAACGATCGTGACCGAAGGAATCTTCAGCTACTGCGGTGTCAAGGTCAAGATAGATACGGACCGGCATATAGGACCGGAGCGCAATCTGGCGCGTGTCGACGGCGAGCCGATTGGCCATGTCACAACCGGAGAATACGGCTCGCAGATGCTCTCCCTTGGTGGCGTCAATCATTTGACCGGCGGCGGGAAGAAGGAAGGGCGCATGACCTGTGATGCGCTGATGAAACTTTGCAATTGCGAGCCGGTTGAGATTTCTGTCGATGAAGGTGCGGACCTTGTGGTACAGGCCGGCAAGGCGCCGATTATCAATGGCGTCAAGGAAGACCGTATGCGGGTTGGCTGCGGTTCGGCGACGATCGGAATGTTTGCCCAGCAGTGGCACGGGCTTGTAGATGAGGTCGTTGTCGTGGACGACCATATTACCGGTGTTGTCTCGGAACATCAGGCAGGCAAGGTTCTCGGATGGCCGGATACAGGCATCAAAGTCAAGGGGCGGAAGTCAACCCCGGGTCGCTATTTCCAGGTCGCTGAACCGGGGACGGGGTGGGGTGGCACCGACATTTCGGATCCCCTTTCGATTCTCAAGGATTTCGACGCCAAAAAAGCGAAACCGGGTTTGACCATGCTCATGGTCTCTACAACCGGAGATCAGTTCAGTTATTACGAACTGAATGACAACCTCGAACCCGAAGTGAAAAATCTCCCCGACCGCCTGACGCAGACCGTGGAACGGATTGCGGAGAATTGCGAGCCTGCACTGTGTTCGGTTCTGTTCATGGCCGGTGCCGGGGGGTCGTTGAGAGCCGGGGTTACGGAAAACCCGGTCCAGCTCACCCGCTCGGTGAAAGACATGCTCACCTATATCAGTTGTGGCGGTGCGCCCGTATTCGTTTACCCCGGCGGCGGTATCACTATTATGGTCGACGTCACACGCATGCCGGCAAATTCATTCGGATATGTGCCGACACCGGCAATTGTCGCCCCCATAGAGTTCACCATGCGACTGACTGATTATGAATTGCTGGGTGGCTATGTGAAAAACGTCGTTCCCATAAGTCAGCTCAATTTTGATCGCGATCGTCGTGAGGAACCTCAAAGCGAACAAAATCCCTGGCCAACGGCTGCTCAAAATTTCAGATGGGAGGGGTCGGGCTAGGTGACAGTAGACAAGAACCCCAACGAGCCCGAAATTCGCTGGCTGCCGGATCGAAAGCGGCTTCACTTCCAGCATGGCCCCATCGATTTGATCGTCGAAGCCTTTGGGGAGCAGGATGAGGTTCGTTGGGCTTATGAGCAGGCTGCGGGGCGATTTAAAACGGTTTTGCGGGAACTCGTGGGAGAACTACCGGCGCTCCGGCAATCCGCGGAACGAACGAAACAGCGCTTTGATAGTCCCATCGCTCGGGCCATGGTAAATTCTGTAAAACCATACGCGCCTGCATTCGTGACCCCCATGGCCGCCGTTGCCGGTGCGGTTGCCGATGAAATGTTGTTGGAACTGACCCGTGATCGCCAATTGGACAAAGCCTATGTCAACAATGGCGGTGACATAGCGCTGTGGCTGTCAGCCGGTACAGAATTCGAAGCCGGGCTTGTCGCTAATGCCGATAATCCGGATATCCTCGGACGTATCAGGATCAGCGAATCGACCCCGGTTCGGGGCCTGGCAACCAGTGGCTGGCGTGGCCGCAGCCTGTCTCTCGGAATCGCCGATTCCGTAACCGTCTTGGCCAAAAGTGCTGCCGAAGCCGATGTGGCCGCGACATTGATTGCCAATGCCGTTGATCTACCCGATAATGAAAAAATCGGTCGATGTCCCGCGCAACAGCTGGCCCCGGACAGTGATCTCGGGGAATGGCTTGTTACAGCATCCGTGGCACGTCTCAATGAAAGTGAAATTTCTCTTGCACTCGACAAGGGGATGCAAAAAGCCGAGACCTATTATTCAAAAGATTTGTTTTACGCCGCTGCTTTGTGCTTGGGTGGGGAGGTAAGATTTTTGGGGGAACCTGTGATAGCGCCGGTCCTTCTCGCTCATGAATCGAAACCGTTGCAACACACCGGTCAGGGAGGTCGGGAACAATATGCCTGATGTTGTCATTAGAAAGTCCTTCATCAGTTTTGAGGAAACAGTCCATGAGGGTGGCCCGGTAACCGGCGAGTCCAATCTCAAAGGGGCTGCGGTCGCCAGTATTCACAATCCGTTTGCCGGCAGTTACATAGCGGATATTGCCTCATTC
>JBPCWG010000179.1:0-7135 GCA_051009705.1 Methyloligellaceae bacterium
CAATGACATAGAGCCTGCCTCCGATTGTCATACAGCTCGACGTGGGATTGGGCCAGCCTTTGATGATAGCCGGCCCCCCTTTTGTTCCAATTAAAACAAGTTCATTTTCTGCCATCCTGAACTCCAATTTCTGATCTGCATTGTAAATCGTCAAATAGAATTGGCTGCGGCGTCTAGTCTCCAAATTATGGCATGCCAGCGGACAACCACCAAAAGTATAAGAAAGATTCCCAAGAAACCGTATATCATCGCCGTAGGTTCAAACCCAAGACGATCGATCAGGAAACCGGAAACGAGCAAGCCGACGGGTAAGCCGTAAATGGCCAGCATGCGAACCCCCATAACAAGTCCTCGATACTGTATTTCCGATGTCCGCATCAAGAGCATTGCAAGCGGCAGCAAGCCTAAGCTCTGGGAAAGTCCGCACATAGCCAATACGATCATTCCAGATGTGACACTGCTGGTTTGACCAAGGCAAGCGACCAGCAAACACCAGGAGGTAGAAAATATGATCATCATGCGTGCCGGTCTGATTTTCTGTCCGAATACACTTAATGCGAGGGATCCGATTAATGCGCCAGATGCAAAACTCGCGGCCATATACCCAAGCCCTGTCTGATCTGTGAAATAAATATTCTTGGCCACAAATGGCAAAAGACCGATGCAGAATGGAAAGGCTATGAGATTGACTATAAAGGCGACCCACATCGCTGCGAGAAGTTGTGGCGTCGTTCGGACATAGCGAAATCCCTTGCCAAGGACAAGAAACGGTCCATCATCTTTGGATAAACTCGGATCCGGAGCACCCTCCTGCCGATTTAAACGTTCCTTATTGATAAGGTATGTCAGAACAAATCCGAACAGGTAGAAGATGAGAACGATGACATAGGCAAACGAGAAACCGAGCGCTACGAATAATCCGGCTCCGCTGAGAGCGCCGGCAATGCGCGCGAGATCCATCGTTGTTCTCGAAATGCTGAGCGCCGACATCAGTATTTTGACGGGAACAATCTCAGTCACCAGTGCCCCCCGAATGGCCAGGTCGGAAGACCGGATCAATCCTGTCAATCCTGTAATCATCAATACGCGTACCGGCGTCAGCTGATCAAACAGGGAAAGAATGAGAAGGCACAATGCGAGAAAAAAGTAGGACCCACGCATGATGCAAAGAAGATTCTGATGCCCTATTCGGTCGCCAATCGTACCGAAGATAGGCGCAATCAGTGTACCTATGTATAGCAATGAACCGAACAGGGTGAGCATGAATATTGACTCGGTTTGAGCCAGTATGAACCAACCGAGGATCAGGTTCTCCATTTCGAAGGCCCACGATGTCGACATATCCCCGGACCAGAGAAACCGGTAGTTGCGGACGCTCAATAACCCGCCCAGTCCGCCTCGCTCCGATTTACTCATAAAATTTCTCTGAAATGATCTTACTGAAACCGGCAATGGTTCAGGCGGTTGACCGTAATCCTTAGGGAGTCCTGCGCAGTACGCGTTGGAGATTGAAGGAACACTGCAAATTGGCCACGGCTTTATCCAACCACAGGAACGCTAACACCGACCAGATGGTCTCTGGTGAGTATGGTTTCCAACTGCTCGATAGTCCAGTCTTCAGTTCCGACCGGACGGTTGGGAATGACGACATAGCGCATATCCGCATTCGAGTCATGCACTCTGATCGTCACTGAGTCGGGAATTTCCGTCCCGAATTCCTTTAATACCGACCGCGGTTCAAATACGACCCTGGATCGATAGCTTCGACTCTTGTACCAGGTGGGTGGCTGTCCCATCAGGAATCTCGGATAACACGAACACAGCGTACATACGATTACATTGTGCACCTCGTCTGTGTTCTCCAGGGCGACAATCCTAGATTGATATTCGAGATCAATTCCCATTCCGGTAATGGCGGCACCTGCATCTTCGAGAAGTCGCGTTTTGAAACCCGGATCGGTCCAGGCCCGGGCCACAACTTCCGGACCTCGATTAGGAAAGTCACCTTCGAATTTTTCGATCATTGTGCGAACTTCTTCGGCTTTCAGGTAACCCTTTTCCTGCAGCAACTCTTGAACGGCCAGATTCATTCTGTGATGACGATTAGGCCCCTCTCCCCGCTCATCCTCTTTAAAATGTTCATGGCCATGATCGTGATCTGCAGGCAAGTCGGGCAATGGAACAATGGGGGTGGCTTTAAACTTCTGTCCAATTTGTTCCATTCTTGCATCCAGATCTCGCTGATCGATGATCTCTCTTTCGACCAGAACATGCGCCAGAGCTTCGGTCTGACGTTCAAAGTAACCGATCTGATAGAAGCGCTCACCGAGATCTTCGGCGAGACGCCGCATCTCATCGAGCGTACCTAGGTTGCTGTAGCGGGTTATGGCCATGCGCAATGCATTTGCATGCATTTCCCAATGGCTCATCCCGTGATCTGTCGTGTCAATTGGCTCGAAAGGTTCAACACCGCCTATATCGTGGGGGCCCATACCGGGGAGGTCTTGATTGGGAATATATGTGTCGCCAGCCATTCTTATCTCTCGATTTTTGCTATCGGGTTCTGAAACTGGAACCGCCCTGGGCACAATTTGTATAGAGTTTTTTTACAATCGCGCCGACCATCCAGGACTTTCCCGCGAAAACTGCCACTCACCCACGTGCCTTGAGGTCTCACAGTGCGAATACCGACACGAATCTACGGGATTTATGGTTGTTAAATTACAGTCGTATACGAAAGCCCTTTCCAGTTCAACAAAGTCATGGACTGCATTACAGGTAAGAATTACGACCGTTCTACAAGTATCCCCGGGTGGTCGCCGTTCCTTGGAATCGATCAGCTCAATCGTCTGGCACAATTGTTTTAGTTTTCTGAAGAATAATTGTCATGAAGACGCCAGTCAGGCTCATGACCGAGAAAAGTGCAATTGTCAGTGAATAGGGGCCCGCCAGCTCTTTGACAATCGCGAATAAAGACGGGCCAACCATTACAGCCGTGAATATCATAGCGGCCACCCCGGAAGTTGCTTGAGCAGCACTCGATCTGTCTGAAATATTGACAATTTCTGCAAACATTACACCATTCCAACCGACCGATGCTGTACCGAAGATCAAGACGAGCACCGAGATAAGCGCAACATTGACCGGCGCTGATCCAACCAAAGGAAGCAGACACCCTATTGCCGTGACAATGCCAAGAATTCTTAGCATTAAAGCATTCTTACCGATTCGGTCCGCCGTCCATCCCCACAAAGGCCGGCCAATTCCGCCGCCAATTTGGGCCAGGGCAACAACTGATCCTGCAATTATCAAGGTAAGACCGAGCTCTTCAACCAGATAGGGGCTTAGAAATGAAAGAATACAAATTTGCACACAGCTGTAGCACATGGCCATGAACGCCAGCGCCCTCAATCCAGCGGACTGAAATACGAGTGTGAGGGATGTCAGAGGGTTGAGAGACATTGATGAAAAGGATTTTCGGAACTTCCCTGCCGTTCCCCATTTGCGACCAAGCGCCCAGGTTAGAACTGCAGTAGCGAGACATGCTACAGCCAACGCAAATCCTGCGGATCGCCAACCAAAATTTTGTGTCATTGCCGGAGTAACAATCGCAGTCAAAAGTCCGCCGACAGGGGCTCCGCTTTGCTTGATGGAAAATAACAGGGACCTTCGGCTGGAAAGGCTGGCGCTTTGCAGCAATATTGCCGATGCCGGATTTGTAAGTCCATGCCCGGATCCCATGAGCAGTGCGCCGAAGAACATTCCATAGAGTCCGAACACGGTCGTTATCAGTGCTCCGAAACCGACCAGGAGCATTGCCAGAATCAATGAGCGCCGGGCACCGATGATAACGGTTGCGTTGCCTGCATAAAGCGAACAAATCATGGCTGCGAAGTAAGCCAAACTGACGTGATACCCTATCGCGGTCGCCGAATAACCAAATTCTGATGTCACAACCGTGGCTGCTGTCGTATAGAGCAGCATCCCCCAGGTCGATGCAGCAAGCGTCACCGTGGTTACCAATAACTTGCCAAGCACATATGACGGATCTTGTGGGTTCAAAAGCTCCGGATTAGAACCTGTCTGTATGGGTGAGGCGCTTTTGGTCTGCTCTTGCTGAGACATTGGCCTGGAAAGATTTCTGGAGAAGGGTTATCAGGAACCGGCAACGGACATCGTGCCCTTTTTCGACTAGTTGGACTTAATAGCACGATTCAGGGTGATTCCAATTCCTGACCAAGCACTTAGGCGTGCTACACTCAATTAAATTCGAACAGGACCTAGTTCGCAGGGTAATACATATTCTGGTCGATCTTGCTCAATTTTCATTCGCAAACAGCCGAATGCGACTACGCGAATTAGAAAATGAAACCGCAATTGTTTGAATTTTTCCTGATAGATACCCATTTATACTTAAACTTTTTGTTAACTGTTGCCCGACCACCACTTCGCAACAAAACTATGCCCGATTTGTTTGCCATGACTGCTTGTGCCGACATGAGTTGGGTTAACGATACTTGGATTGGGGCAATTGCCCCACGAGAGATTAGTTTAAAAGAACTAGATTGGTGTTTAGAATGAGTTATTATGTGCGCGTCCATCGCGCACCCGGTAAAGCCCAGAGGAGACCGGAACATATCTAAACCGATCTATAACTTGTGTAGGTCAGGAAAGCTCACAACGCGCTATCAACTTGAATCAGGACTGAGATGAAGTTGACCACAAAATTCGTATCAGGCGTATTTTCACTCGCGATCCTTTTGCTTGCGATACAAGCGCCCGTTTACGGGAAAGACCTGAAAGCCGTTCCCTTTTTCACAGCGGAAGAGGCTTATCGACAGGGAATGGCTGCGTTTCGGAGCGGCACAATGGAATTGGCTATTCCGGCTTTGAATTATGCCTCAGACAGCGGCTACCAATATGCCGACTTAACTTTAGCCCGGATCTATCAAGAAGGTATCGGCATTCCACGTGACGATGAGAAAGCCTACTACCACTACAAACAATATGCCTATAAATTCGCTGCCGTGAGCTCTGATCACCATCTGGCAGCGGATGTCGCCACTGCCTTTGTGGCACTCGGTCTCTACCAACTCAAGGGGATACCAGAGTCGAACATCCGCAAGGATGCAAGACTGGCTTTCAAGCACTTCAAACATGCAGCAGCAAATCTGAAAGATCCCGTTGCTGGATTTCAGTTGGCACGCATGTACCAGAAAGGCGAGGGAACGAGTAAGAATTTGCGCATGGCAGCGCGCTGGTTTAACTTTTCGTACAAGAAAAACCACACCGAATCCCAGGCTATATTGGGAAATCTGTTTTGGCGTGGAATTGGCGTTCGACGCAATCGGGCAATCGGCCTGGCGCTCATGAAGATTGCGAATGAGAATGCCCAGGATACGAGCTGCCCAGGATATAGCGGTGGATCGCAACGTTGGATTGAGAAAGCCTATCAGAATTTAATCACCGCAGCAGATCCAAATACATCTGAAAGCGCCGAGCAATATTTCACAAAATTGTACCGCCCCTGTGATCGTTCCGACGAATTGCCCTCGATTAATGGAATCCTCATCAAGAACAATCCGGTTCCAGGTTCGGAACCCAGAATGGACCGCCATCGATTGCCAGGTTCCGACAGACAACAGATCGCCGATCCTGGCCGTACTGGGTCAAATACCGGTTTTGGTTTTACGAACAACCAGTGATTGGATTGCAGTAGATCGTGCTGACTGGATCGGTTGACATAAGTTTCGGGTCAATGACCGCTCACGATTCCGAATACAAATTTTACTCTCCCTGCATTCTCGCATTCGTAAGTGAATTGCTCATTTAAAAAGCCGGATTCCACTTGTATTTCATTTTTGATTCGCTATACCCAGCAGTGGAAGAGTATCTCGCGTGGTCGTGGGCCCGGACTTCAAATCCGGTGGAGGGACGCTAGCGTTCCTTTGGGTTCGACTCCTGCCTCTTCCGCCAATTCCCTAAGAATTTATATTGAACAATCATTGCCTCGCCCCTCTCTCTGCATCATTTTTCTTTGTTTCAAAAATCCTCAATAGAAAGCTTGCGACTCTCTTAGTAAGCGGGATTAAAGACTACGAAGCGGATTGACATTTGTCTGAGAGAGCTTGAAACTGAGAAACGACTGGAACGAACTAAATTACGCGATAATTCCGCTATTCAACGATCAATGATCTTTTCAATCTGAACCGGGCTAATAAAAATAAGCTCGCATTATAGTCTTTGACTTTCAGAAAGGGATCCTTGAATGCTTGAAATTTCACCTGAAAAAGTGGCTCATGTTATTGTGAAAGCACGCGAATATGATGCCAAAGTCGCTTCATGGTATGACGGTCCTGAGAATTCGGAAGGCGGTGATGATACGGATGCGATTCTTGAAAACCGGCGGGATGATCAAACGAGGAACGAAGTAGCTTCGTTCATTTCCGACCTGAATGAAGATGAAAAGGTAAACCTCGTCGCCCTGACCTGGCTAGGACGCGGTACCTTTTCAGAAGACGAATGGAAAGAAGCCGTTGATACGGCTCGGCAGGAAGCCGTGAACAAGACCGAAGATTATCTCCTGGGGATTCCGCTTCTTGCCGACTACCTGGAAGAAGGACTCGAGAAACTCGGCATTTCGGTTGAGGATTCAGAAAATAAAATTCTCTAGTTTCTACAAATAGAGAAAGTCATTTGTGGGTCTGATCGGCAGGCTACAAGCCTGCAATCCTCGATTCTGTACTAAAGCCCGCCACCGGATCAAAACGATGAATGTGATAAACAGGGCAATCAATGAGATGAGTTGGATATTCTCCCTTCCTTAGAGTGGTAGCGACGCTTGGCATAACGCTCGATGGAATACTACCCACACGCCCTACTGTGCCACGGTGCACATGGCCGCTGAAAACTGCAACAACCCGGTCAGAATAAAGAAGCGCCTCGCTCAGTTCATCCATCATTTTCCGAGTTTGAAAATGGACCGGATCCGGACCTACTTGAACCTCAAAAGGCGGATGGTGCGTGCATACGGCAATCGGTCGAGATTTGTCGGCGTCTATCATCTCTATGAGATGCCTGGCGCGTACCGGGCTGAACTCGCCCTTGTTGCTGGCAAGATTCAACGTGTCGAGCA
>JBPCWG010000180.1:0-3064 GCA_051009705.1 Methyloligellaceae bacterium
TCACGTGAAATTGCAGACGGCCTGTTCCGGGATCTCGTACCCCGGGCGGATATAATCACTCCCAACCTGTTCGAAATCGAATGGCTCAGCGGTCTGAAAGCCGAAGATCCGGACTTTCCGGGTAAACTGGACGAATGGCGAAACCGGCAGGGATTGCGAGGCGTTCTGGTAACATCCTTCGCCGTCACCGACACTGACATTCAATCAGCGCTGATAACCGATAAAGGCATCGAAATACTGCGAAACAAACATTTCGACAGCGTCCCCCACGGCACGGGAGATGCGCTCTCCGCCCTGCTGCTGGCCTCACTTGTGCGCAATCATACCCTCAAGGAAGCCGCAACCACCGCGATCCGGCAGATTGAATGCCTCGCAGAGGCAGCATCGGGAGCGGAATCCCTGTCCCCGGACGTTCTCACGGATTGAAGGCCTGGTTCATCCGGACCGGATTAGTTCATGAATCCGATCGACGCCAGGGTGCCCGGCTTGGTGCGCGAAATATCAGCGAGAAGGGCGATGATCTTGGTGAGATCGGACTGTGCCCCCAGGACGACGGCCTGTTTCCGGGCCTGGGCAAAATCACCGGGTGTCAGATTCTCGAACGCCAGGCCATGGGCCGGAATACCGGTCTGGCCGAAGAATACCTCATAAGCATATTCCAGGGCCGTTTTGTCGAGATATTTAAACCGGATATGAAACGTAAACCGACGCAGGGAAGCAGGGTCCATCCGATCCATCAAATTGGTGGTAAAACAAACGGGCAGCGGATGTTCCTCCATCCAGGTCAGCATCTCGTTGACCTGGGTGATTTCCCATGACCTCAAAGCCCCGGCGCGATCAAACAGGAAAGAATCTGCTTCATCAAAGACCATGAACGCCCCGGCTTCCACGGCTTCCTCGAAGGCATCGGCAATACGCTTTTCCGATTCTCCCACATAGGCGCCGAGTAGATCGGAAGCGCGTTTGTGCATGAGTTCGAGACCCAGGGTCTGGGCCAGATGTCTCGAAAATGCAGACTTCCCCGTTCCCGGAGGACCCGAGAGACACAGGGAGAATGCCAGATTTCCCGACGATGCGAGCTGGTCACGCAGTTGCAGGAGATCGAGACTGGCCTGAGAAAGAACCGGATCGAATTCGGGAATAGCAACATCCCGCTGGGTCCGCACACCGGAAACAGCACGCACGATTCCCAGCGCCGCGCGTTCAACAGCTTCCGAACCGCCGGCGGAGAACTTTGCGGCTTTCAGGGCATTTTCGAGAACAGCAGGGGTCGCATCCAGGCGACGCGCGAGCTGTTCCACCTCTTCCGCGTTCAATTCCACCCCGACCCGGTCCGAGAGACGCCGCAGGATTTTCTGCCGCTGATTGACAGGCGGCCGCTTAAGCTCAATGGCCAGGGTCATGCGCCGTAGCAGGGCTGGATCGATTTCCTGAATATTGTTCGATGTCCAAAGCACCGGCACCGGATTCGCTTCCAGCAATCTGTTGAGATAAAGCTTCGATCCCCCGCGTTTCATCAATTGCCAGGCCACGTCCTCCATTTCGTCGAAGAGAAGGGCGGTCCGGCCCGCTCCCTTGGCAAGACGCAGGGCAAAGACAAGATCCGACAGGCGCCCGGAACGATCGGTTTCTCCATCGCCGGAAACTTCCTCGCCGGCTCCGTAGAGATCGACGGCTGCCGTTTTGGCCGCAATTTTCGTCATTTCAGTTTTACCGGAACCCGGAGGACCATAGAGCAGGATGTTGACCCCTTCGGCATCGGCATCCACCGCACCCCTGATAACCGAGACGATGAGATCGCGGTCTTTCGCGACATGATCGTAATCCGTCATCTCGTTTTTCGAAACAAGAGGATTACCGAGAAGGGCCCGGCGCACGGACGAGAAATTGTCGAACGTGTGATCAAGACAGGCATCGATGCGGCCGGGAATGACATAGCGACCGGAATGACCGCTGATCTCATCGAAACCGGATCGAAACTGCACCAGACCCGACGCAAACAAATCGCTGGTCGGCGTCAGCAGCTGTTCCACCGTTTTCATGGGTTCGCCGGTCAGTACAGCGATGGTGCGCGAAAGGGGCGCCAGGCTTTCGGACGCGGATTGACAGAGATACTGGACCTGTTCGTAGCGCGTAAAACAGGCAATCAGCCCGACAATCTTCCAGGCCGCATGGCTGAGACCGAGCTCTTTCACGAGCATTTCGACATTGGTAGCCAAAGGTTCGGGCCGCGGTGTTTCCTCCGCGACGGCTCTAAGCTCGGTAATCAGCGGTTCCCGGTTCTTCCGGTAAGCCTTTTCAAAATCGGCAACACTGAATCCGGTCCCATAGAGGCTGCCGATCGTCTTCGATAAATTGGCGGGCATCGGCAGGTTGAGAAGATCGGTGCGGTCATTCAGCCAGTGCAGAAAATAGCGATTGGTGCGCAGGGGCAGATCGCCACGCTCGAGAATTCGGGCGAGATAACGGGCAATCAGTCCTCTTTCAATGTCACCGATGGACATTGTCCTTCTCCAGTAAGACCGGCTCCAGTAAGTCCGGTTCCAGTAAGTCCGGCTCCGGACACGACATTCCGCCGGGTCCAATGCTGTCCGTGCCGTTCCCCGGTCGACGCCGGGGACGGAAAAATATTTTGAGTTGTCTCTGAAGGAATCCTTGCAGCCACTCGATATGAAAAGGCAAATTTATTCAGAAATCTGCCCAATGTGTGATCGAACTTTTATTTTACAAAAATTAGGAAATCAACGTAAACGTCGTTTCGATGTCGACGGGCGCCGGAAATTCTCATTGATACATGTGAATCATGACCGGCGAAATTGGCAAAAAGCTTCAATATTATGTGACATTTAGACGTGTAATTCACAATTGGACCCTATATTACTCAGGAAATCGTCGCGAATCCCCTATGGTATGCTCCTCTGATGCCGAGCTCTGATACCACGCTCCAACGAAGGCTTCAGTGAGTTGAAACCCTGATCTCGCGTTGAAACTCAGAAAGAATACCCATGACTCCTTTTGAAAATGAACATTTTGATAATCATGAGCAGATCATCTTTTGCAGTGA
>JBPCWG010000181.1:0-7943 GCA_051009705.1 Methyloligellaceae bacterium
GCATCGGCAGGTGTTGCTCAACGGGATGTCCATCCCAGGCAATGATCCGTCCCTTGCCGCCGCTGGTTGAGAGCTTGTGGATGCGGGTCGTATCCGTATTGGCGATGCGCATTCGCACGAGACTGCCGGTCGGGTGATCATAGACCGGCGCCTGTCGCCAATTAGCGGTCATGACATTGCCCAGGGTTCCGGAACGTGATGCCGCCCGCAGGGAATAGGGGCGATTAAGCTGATCATCCGGGTCGAGACGGAAATCGCGCAAATTGATGACCTGCTCATTGTCAAATCCGGGATCTTCTCTTTCATTGATGACCAGCACGCCTGTGAGGCCACGGGCAATTTGCGTCATCGTCATGCAATGGGGGTGATACCAGTAGGTTCCGGCATCAGGAGGCGTAAACCTGTAGGCAAATGTTTCACCACCGGCGATGGGCAGTTGGGTCAGATAAGGTACGCCATCCATGGGATTTGACAATCTTATGCCATGCCAGTGCATCGCCGTATACTCGTTTAGCGTGTTAGTCACGTTTGCTATCATGGGTTCGCCCTGGCGACCGAAAAGTACAGGAGGCGGGGCACCGGGAGACAGGCTGACCAATTCCTGGGTCAGGTGTTTCCTTAAACGGAAATGAGCTGTTTGAATTTTGAGATCCAGGCTTCCCAGATTGCGAGATTTAGCAACCCCGAGCCCGGCGAGAAAACCGGTGCCCATAGCTGCGCCCATGGAAATCATCAAATCGCGGCGGTTCACATCCTCCTCCTTCCCGGTCTGAAACGATGCAGAATTTGCATCTAATCGTGAAGGAGGCCAATTGTCGCGAATCTTCGCTTCCTCGGCATGGTCGTGACCGGTGAGTCGATGTATTTTCTATTATTTCTATATGTCTATGACAGATAGTAATTCACACTCGGACGAAGAAACAGGCGTGCGAAAAACAATTCACCGAGTCGCTCATAAAGAGTACCGAGTTTCTGCTGAATAGCCTTCGTCCAGATTTTCAGACGAATTCTCAGCCTCGGATTTTTTCTCAGAACCAGCGGTTCCAATTCCATGGCTGGAAAATCTACCCTCTCAGACTTCTGCACCAAGAGTGACTTGATAAGGTCGTCCGTATGACTCTCTACTGGTCTGATCACCACCTCTAGCATCATGACCCCCAGAATGTATCTCATCTCCACCAAGCAATCCGGCTAAAATTCTGCCCAGTACACCGAAATCATCTTGGCACCTGTAACTGGCATACACCGTTGTGGTAAACAGCCTGTTAATTCCAGCATGGATTGCAGCTTTTCACACCATTTAATGATTTAATTTCAATGACTTGTATCTTTGTGTGGGTGTCATACAATAACACCTCAAATCATCTGAAACTTCGATAATCCATCACCATTTCGGCAGGCGACATCTGGAGTGCCGGTCATTGCAGTCAGGGCAATCCGTGAATGGGATGGAAGCTGAGTTCTCAGGGAAAGGAACGCCGGTCGTATCGGTCGCAAGCTCAGGGCTAAACAATTTCAGCGTTGCGTTGTTCAATTACTTAACTTATAAATTAACGTATAAGTTAATATTCCACGGTTCTGGCCTCTAGTTTGATTAGATTTTCGACTGGAATGATTTCCGGTGCATGAGACTTTGCCGGGGCCGTGGACATGATCGAACCTGTATGTCTATGGCTACTCAGATCAAATCCCGCAAAGAGCAAAAGACAAGAAGCCATGGCTCCTATTCTGAAGTCGCGTATGTGCAGATCAAGGAGCAGATACTCAACAACCAGTTGCCGGCGGGATTTCAGGCGACCGAGCAGGCTATCTCCGAAAATCTGAATATGAGCCGCACGCCCTTGCGGGAAGCGCTGATCCGTCTGGAGAAAGAAGGGCTGGTGGAATTGAGACCCCGACATGGGATGCGCGTCCTGCCAATCTCCGTCGGGGACATGAAAGAAATCTACGAAGTTTTGACAGCCCTTGAAGCCACAGCTGCGGGGCTGGTCGCTTCCAAGGGACTGGATGACAACAGCCTGAGGTTACTTGACAAGGCGGTTGAGGATATGGATAGGGCCCTGAGTGCGGATGAACTTGAGGCCTGGGCCCAGGCTGACAAAAGGTTTCATGGCTTGCTGGTTGAGTTTTGTGGAAACACACGTATCAAATCTCTCGTCGACACTTACATGGATCAGTCTCACCGATGCCGACTACTCACCCTTAAGCTTCGGCCAAAGCCAATGAAATCAAACAGGGATCATGAAGCGGTTGTCAAAGCCATTCGCAAGGGGGATGCGGAAGGCGCGATGCGAATCCATCGGGATCATCGCCAAAAAAGCGGCGAGATGCTCGTGGCCCTGCTTTCCGAATACGGATTGCTGCAGATTTAGATCAACAAAACAGTCGGACAATAGTCAGAGAAGTACATGTCATCAAAACAGCTCAATATCGCAGTTATCCGGGGGGATGGAATAGGCAATGATGTCATAGCGTCGGCCCTGGCAATCGTTGAAGCCGCAGAAAAGCGTGTCGGCAATCTCGGGCTGCATTTAACGGAACTTTCCGCAGGGGCCGCCTACTATCGTGAAACCGGCGTTGATATTGCACCCGGAGCCGAAGAGGCGGCGGGAAAGTCGGATGCCATTTTCCTGGGAGCGATCGGATTACCCGACATCCGCCATGATGACGGCACCGAGATATCTCCTCATCTTCGCCTCAGAGAATTATTTCAGCTCTATGCCGGTGTCCGTCCCGCACGGGCCTATCCCAACCTTCCACGGCAACTCCAGCATCCCGATGCCGAAAAAATTGATCTCGTTATCATTCGGGAATCCACAGAAGGCCTGTTCTATACGGCAGCCGTGCACAACCGAAATCCCGTCGCGAATGACGATGAAGTTCAGGAAATTCTGCGTATCACGCGACCTACAACTGAAAAACTTCATAACTACGCCTTCAATCTGGCCGCGAAACGAAAAAATCGAGGCGGCAAAGGTCTGGTCACCTGTGTGGATAAGGCCAACGTCTTTCGTTCCATGGCATTGTTTCGTAAAATATTTGATGAGCGTCGGGCCAGTTTTCCCGACATCGAGGCGTCCTACAGCTATGTGGATGCGCAAGCCTTAAATCTTATCAAAAAGCCGTGGGACTATGACGTGCTCGTTATGGAAAACATGTTCGGGGATATTTTATCGGATCTTGTCGGCGGTCTTGTGGGAGGTATGGGCATGGCGGCATGCGGTGAAATCGGTGATTCCCATGCCCTGTTTCAGCCCGCCCATGGAAGTGCTCCTGATATTGCCAGCCAGGACAAGGCCAATCCGCTGGCTACGATACTCAGTGCGGCGATGATGCTCGATTACCTGTCTGACAGGTCCGGCCGAACGGATTTGGCCGATGCAACCCTGCTCATTGAAGAAAGCATTTACAAGGGATTTGAGAAGAATAGAATCCGACCTATGGAATTCGGCGGTGATATGGGAACCCGGGCCGTGACCAGGGAAATTATCGCGTTGATCACCGATGGTGATTAAGCCGTCAAATTGGAGCTGCAAGCGAAGAAAGCGGATCGAGGGTTGTAAACATGCCCCTACTCATTGGAGCCATCGCCGACGATTTTACCGGCGCGACGGACTTGGCGAATACCCTCGTTAAGGAAGGGATGCGCACCCTTCAAACAATTGGCGTGCCCAGACAGCCGATCGATTTGGATGGAATTGACGCCATCATTGTTGCCTTGAAAACGCGTACTATTCCTGCTTCCGAGGCAGTGAAGGAATCCCTGACTGCACTCGACTGGCTGCAACGCCTTGAGGTCAGACAGGTCTTTTTCAAGTATTGTTCGACCTTTGATTCCACCGATAGCGGAAACATTGGTCCGGTAGCCGATGCGCTGCTGGAGGCGCTCGACACAGAGATGGCCATTGTCTGTCCGGCCTTTCCGACAAATGAGCGTACGATTTACAACGGTAACCTGTTTGTAGGAGATGTTCTCCTGTCTGAAAGTTCGATGAAAGATCATCCGCTCACACCGATGACTGACGCGAACCTGGTCCGGCTCATGGGCCGGCAATCCCAGAGAGATGTGGGACTGGTACCCTATCGCACAGTCACCCGGGGACATGAGGCCATAGAAGAGGCCCTCATGCAGTTGCGGTCATCCGGCAAGAGCTATGGGGTCGTCGATGCCATCAATGATGAGAACCTTCGGGTCATCGGCCGAGCTGCGGAGAAACTGAGACTTATTACCGGCGGATCGGGTGTCGCCCTCGGCCTGCCGGAGAACTTTCGCCGAAAGGGCTGGTTGGAGAAAAACCAAACGCCTCTGTTTCCGGCGGTTTCCGGGGGCGCTGTCGTATTTTCGGGAAGTTGTTCTGTAGCGACACGACGGCAACTCGAATACGTATCGGAAAAGTGGCCTGTATATCGGATCGATCCGGCCGAAATCGCTGGTGGCCGTGATGTGGCGGAAATGATTGTCGATTGGAGCCGGACAAAGAGCCTGGATACGCCAATTGTCATTTATTCATCCTCGAACCCCGAAGACGTGGCATCCGTTCAGGAGAAATACGGCCGCGAAAAAGCCGGTTCGATGATTGAAAATCTGTTCGCGGAAATCGCCTGTCTGTTTCCATCGGAGGGGCGGCGAAAGATTATTGTCGCCGGTGGCGAAACCTCCGGGGCTATTGTCACGGCGCTGGGGGTTGAAGCTCTGAAGATCGGTCCGGAAATTGATCCCGGAGTTCCCTGGTGCGAGACCTGCGAGGATACACCGCTTGCTCTGGCCCTGAAATCCGGAAATTTTGGCAGTGTCGATTTCTTTGAAAAAGCGCTCGGATACCTTTCATGAATCAAACGAACGGCAATGAAACGAAACTTCGTGACGATATTGCGAAGTTTGCAAAATCCCTATTTGATCGCGGTCTGACTTTCGGCAGCTCCGGCAATATCAGTGTCCGTCTGGATGAAGGGTGGCTGATGACGCCGACAGGCTCGACAATGGGTGAGATCGACCCCGCAAGAATTTCCAAGCTCGATGACCGGGGTAATCATTTATCCGGTGACGCACCGACCAAGGAAACTTTCCTTCATATTGCCATGTATGAAGAACGGCCACCGACCGGAGCGGTTGTACACCTACATTCAACCCATTCCGTTGCCGTAAGTTGCCTTGCCAACATCGACCCGGACAATGTCCTGCCGCCGGTTACCGCTTACTATGTCATGAAAATCGGCAAACTGCCGTTAATACCGTATTTTCCTCCGGGAGATCTGGATCTCGCCCGCGCAGTCCGGGAAATGGCGTCCGACCATCACGCCGTACTGCTCGCCAATCACGGTCCGGTGGTCGCCGGCAAATCCCTGAAGGATGCGGTTTTTGCAACCGAGGAGCTGGAGGAGACAGCGAAACTGTTTCTCATGCTCCGAAACAGTCAAACACGAATTCTTAGTCAGGACCAGGTCGCCGAGTTGCATGAGAAATTTCCGAACTAATATTTGGGAGAGCAATGAATGCATGTCATAACAGTTCTGTTTGAAACACACTCTGAATTTGCTGAAGAATTCAGGTCGGTAGTACTCGCCCAGGCGAAGAATTCTCTTGCGCGCGAAGAAGGATGTACCCGTTTTGATGTCTGTCAGGATGCCGACAATCCGGCGCGCTTTTTCCTCTATGAATTTTACAAAGATCGGGAGGCTTTTCAACCCCATCTGGAATCAGACCATTATCGGGATTTTAATGTGAAAACCGCTGACTGGGTCAGCCTGAAACAACCTCAGGGCTGGGATCTTCTGGACACCTGAATTCCCGATTCATACAATTAACCCCTCGGATTTTTTATCCGAGCGAAGCAGACAACAATGCAAATGCGTCTCACATCATGTTTTCAATTCGATGGTAATTTTTTGCCCGTTTTCATGGGACTGATAGATAGCTTCTTCAATCATCAGGTTTTGCAGATAATCCCCGGCGGAGATTTCAATGGACGAATTGGTTTTCAATGCATCAACAACGGATTTCTGCAGACTGTAGACGCAGTCACCGGCAAATCCCTGGTCTCGCCATTCATAGTCAATGGGCGATGCGTGAGATGATCCCGTTTCACGAAAATGCAATTGGCCATCGCCGTTGAGGGAGATTACTCCCTTTGATCCCTCGATCATCATCTCGCCCATGGTCCGACGTGTGCTCTGTGCAGGATGGTCGACCAGGCGATTTCCAACCAAAAGACCAACAGCGCCATTTGCAAATTCGAAAATCACATATCCCGCATCTTCACCAGCAATTACTGGATTCAACCGTCGCAGCGCGCCAGGGGTCGAAACACACCTCGTCGGAGGGCACAGCAGGGGATTACAGTCCGTGCGCGTGAAAACTCGGCGAGGATGGGTCGTCCTTGCCTCGGATACGGCCCATTATTATGAGAATTTCCAACAACAAAAGCCGTTTCCAATTGTTGTTGATATGGAAAATGTTTTGAGAGGCTATCAAAAGCTGTATGATTTAGGGGAGAGTGCGAAGCACATTATTCGGGGTCACGATCCGCTCGTTAGGACGTTTTACCCGTCCATGAAATCCGGTGACGACAGCATTGTTGTTTTGCATGCAGACCCTGAACCTGAAAAGACTGATCTAAACGGACATTTATTCCCATGGCGCAAACAAAAAAAACCAGTATTGCCGAGGAAATCTATCAAAAACTGAAGCGCGAAATTCTGGAAGCCGAACTGCCGCCGGGTTCCCTCGCTTCGGAGCCGGAACTGGCTGTTCGTCTGGGGGCCAGCCGCACGCCTGTACATGAAGCATTGCGTCAATTGGAAAGTGAAGGGTTGATCGAATTGATTCCGAGAAGAGGAGCGAGGATTCTGCCACTCTCTCACAATGATGCGAAAGAGATTTATCAGCTACTTGCCGCCCTTGATCCTATTGCCGCCGGCGAGGTCGCGAGTCGAAAGCCGAATTCCGGTGAACTCTCTGTTCTCTCCGAGGCGACCGAAAAAATGCAACAAGCACTGGCCAGCGAAAATCTCGAGGAATGGGCGGCGAATGATGACCAATTTCATCGGGAGCTCATTCGACTGAGCGGTAACCACAGACTGGCAACCATCGTCAACCGATTGTTTGATCAGGCTCACCGCGCGCAGTTGACCACCCTCAGGTTGCGGCAGAGCCTCGACAAATCTGTCAAAGAGCATCGCTTAATTTTACGGGCACTAGCGAGTGGCAACGTCGAACGAGCGAGAAATCAGGCTCAGGCGCACCGGGAACGAGGGTCAGAAGAAATTCTCAGATTGCTTGAATTGGTTCTATTACCGGTCATCTAAACATAAATTTTCCTCCAATTTTCCAAGGCGCCGCTATTGGAAAAAGGTATTGGTCCGCAATCGTTATCTGGCTTGCGATTATGGTAATCCGGAGCATCTTGCCACCGATCATTCTGATCGGGCTCGTAATCGGATCCATTCTCGGTGGACTGGCAACGCCGACCGAAGCCGCCGGGGTCGGTGCCCTCGGTGCTATTGTTCTCGGGTTTATAAACCTTGTGTTATTGCCCTCCCTCGGCGGCGATGAGCTGGTTGTCGGGACCGTCGATGCCCTGGGTCTCGGATCCCGTTTGTCCTGCTGCTGCTTGCTGGACTTGTTCTGGTGGCGACATTCCCTGAAATTGCTCTCTAGCTTCCGAGAAAGCTCCTGAATTAGCTTTTTAGATTCAGAACTGCGAGGACAAGTGGCGTTTAACCGGACCTTTCCGAAGCTAATTCTTATCTGAACCGGAGATTGTCACGGGACAGCTCGCTGATGGAACTGCACCCCATCAGTCGCATGTCTCTCTCAAGTTCTGCTTTCATTAGATCCAATGCCCGTTCGACACCCGCTTGTCCCGCCGCGGAGAGCGGAAATAGGTAGTAGCGCCCGACACCGACGGCCTTGGCGCCGATGGACAAGGCTTTCAATATATGGG
>JBPCWG010000182.1:0-6488 GCA_051009705.1 Methyloligellaceae bacterium
AGACAGCACATTCCTCCACGAATGTGCTTACCCCTGAAGATGAGTGGAAATATTTCAATATTGTTTCCTTCGTCTTCTGCCCCCAACTCTAAGGCTGCTGAATATATTCAGCAGCTTTTCTTTTTCCGGATACCCGGACCTTCGATCTCGAAACTCCTGTAACCATTGGCATTTTGGACTTTCAATATCCGCTAAATAGAATTTTCTGAAATGTCGGCTGTCTGATTTAAGCTTCATGAAACGGCGAAATCAGGATACGGCAAACAAACTTGATCGACATCTTCGTGGCATGCATTGTCCACCTCCCACACAAAGGTTCCAGCGAAATTTCAGTTACAACATTCTGGACTGCGCCTTGCCATCGACTTCATCATATTGATGCGCCCGCGCTGTTTTTGGAATTGAGAAACCTGAATTGAGATCTGGGTTGACGGCCCTAGTACGCTGTATTTCCTCCACTGAATGCCTGTTACAGCGCAGCTGAACCCTCTTCCGTCTTTGTTTACAACGCAAATATCCACAATCTATGCACAGAACGCATTTTGCTTCCAATGCATCAGATTGAGGATCTTCAGGATAGAGATGCGACCTTGCGGGGATCGTAATTCAGAATGGGCGACAACCACTTTTCAGCAGTACTCAGATCCCAGCCTTTACGCCGCGCATAGTCTTCCACCTGATCTTTTTCAATTTTTCCGACACCGAAATAATAGCTCTCCGGGTGTGAAAAATAGAGACCGCTCACAGCCGCTCCCGGTAACATGGCGAAACTTTCCGTTAGCTGAATACCGGCCGCCTCTGGGGCTCCGAGTAGGTGGAAGAGGGTTTCTTTTTCCGTATGATCCGGTTGTGCGGGATAGCCCGGCGCTGGACGTATACCCTGATATTTCTCTTCTATCAACTCCTGTTGGGAGAATTTTTCCGACCGCGCAAAACCCCAGAATTCCCGGCGGACGCGAGCATGCATAAGTTCTGCAAATGCTTCCGCCAGCCGGTCCGCCAGCGCTTTGAACAGGATTTTACCATAATCATCATTGGCCCGTTCAAACCGTTCGACGATGTGCTGTTCACCGAGACCGGCAGTCACCGCAAATCCGCCGATATAGTCGGCAATCCCTGTTTCCTTGGGAGCAATGAAATCAGCAAGGGCGACGTTGGCACGACCGGACTTCCGGCCCATCTGCTGGCGCAGACTGTGGAGCACGCAAAGGGCATGCTCGCGAGTATCATCCCCATAGAGCTCGATATCATCGAAACCGATGGTGTTGGCCGGCCAGAAACCGATGACCGCATTTGCGTGCAGCCACTTTTCCTCGACGATCTGCCGGAGCATGGCCTGGGCATCGTCAAAAAGCTGTCTTGCCGCGGGACCGAGTTTGCGATCCTCGAGGATGCGCGGAAATTGCCCCCGCAGTTCCCAAGTTGCAAAGAAGGGTGTCCAGTCAATGTACGGGACGATCTCCCCGAGATCATATTCCGTAAAAGACCGGCAGCCGGTAAATTCTGGACGCGTGACTTCAGTAGCGGACCAGTCAATCCTGTGCCGGTTGTCCCGGGCGGCTCTCAGGGGAACGCGCTTTTTTTCTACCTGAGAACGTGAATGCGCTTCGGCGAGTTGGGCATATTCCTTACGGACATCAGACACGAACGTACCTTTTCGCGACGCATCCAGGAGATTGGAGACCACACCCACGGCTTTGCTGGCATCGGTTACATAAACCGACTGACCGCGCCGATATTCGGGGGAAATCTTAACCGCGGTGTGGACGCGGCTCGTGGTGGCCCCGCCGATAAGCAGGGGGATATCGAATTTTTCCCGCTCGAGTTCCGAGGCTACAAAGCACATCTCGTCCAGGCTCGGCGTGATCAGGCCCGAAAGCCCGATGATATCGATGTTTTCCTGACGCGCGGTTTCAAGAATTTTCTGGCTCGGAACCATGACGCCGAGGTCGATGACTTCGTAATTGTTGCACTGGAGAACAACCCCGACGATGTTTTTGCCAATGTCATGGACATCTCCCTTCACCGTCGCCATCAGGATCCGACCCGCGGAAGGCGCATGTTCAAGCCCGAGTTCCTTTTTTTCCGCATCCATGTAAGGCATGAGATGAGCCACAGCCTGCTTCATCACCCGCGCCGACTTGACGACCTGGGGAAGAAACATTTTCCCCGCCCCGAACAGGTCACCGACTATATTCATGCCATCCATGAGCGGGCCTTCGATCACCTCAAGGGTGCGCTCGGATTTTTGCCTGGCCTCTTCTGTATCTTCGACAATGAAGTCTGATATGCCGTTGACCAGCGCGTGGGACAATCGCTCTTCGACGGACGCTTCCCGCCACTTGAGATCAACTTCCTTTTTCTTGGAACTTTGTCCGCGGAATTTTTCGGCGATATCCAGCAACCGGTCGGTACCGTCATCGCGGCGATTGAGCACGACATCTTCCACTGCTTCCCGCAGATCTACGGGAATGTCATCATAGATCGTCAATTGCCCCGCATTTACGATACCCATATTCATGCCGGCTCGGATGGCATGAAACAAAAACACCGAGTGCATGGCTTCGCGGACGATATTGTTTCCGCGGAACGAAAAGGAGAGATTTGAAACACCGCCAGACACCGAAGCATAGGGCAGATTCGCTCGGATCAGCCTGGTTGCCTCGATAAAATCGAGGGCATAATTGTTATGTTCCTCAATACCCGTGGCGACGGCGAAAATATTGGGGTCGAATATAATATCTTCGGGCGGAAAATCGACCGTCTCCGTCAATATCCTATAGGCCCGCTCACAGATCTCAAACTTCCTGTCCGCGGTATCCGCCTGACCGACTTCGTCAAAAGCCATGACGACGGTCGCGGCTCCGTATCTCTTTAACAGTTCCGCCTGCTCGCAAAACTGCGCCTCACCCTCCTTAAGCGAAATGGAATTGACAATCGACTTGCCCTGAACACAGCGCAGACCGGCTTCAATGACAGTCCATTTCGACGAGTCGATCATGATCGGCACCCGGGCAATGTCCGGTTCTGCGGCAATCAGCCGGAGAAAGGTCGTCATCGCCTGTTCGGAATCGAGCATGCCCTCATCCATGTTGATATCGATAATCTGCGCCCCGTTCTCAACCTGCTGCCGGGCAACGGACAGGGCTTCCATATAGTCCCCGGCCTCGATGAGCTTGCGAAATTTCGCAGAACCGGTGACGTTGGTCCGCTCGCCAATATTGATGAAGGATTGTGCTGCACTATCCATGGAATTGACCCGATCCAATCCTTATCCGTAAACGAAGGGCTCGAGCCCCGAGAGTCTCATTTTTGGCGTGAGTTCAGGGGCGACCCTTGGTTCATGCCTGGCAACAGCATCGGCCATCGCGGCGATATGTTCCGGTGTCGTGCCACAACAGCCACCGACGATGTTGACCAGTCCGCTTTCAGCCCATTCACCGATGTGGGCAGCGGTTTCCTCAGGCGTCTCGTCATATTCACCGAGTTCATTGGGCAACCCGGCATTGGGATAGGCACAGACGAGGCATTCCGCGGCCGCACCGATTTCCTGGATGGCGGGACGCAGTTCCTTGGCTCCAAATGAACAGTTCAATCCTATTGTCAACGGCTTGAGATGGCGCAACGAATACCAGAACCCGACCGGTGTCTGACCCGACAGGTTGCGGCCGGAATAATCGGTGATGGTTCCTGAAATCATCAGGGGAAGTTCCCGCCCCGTTTCCTGAAAAAGCTCCCCGAGGGCAAAACCGGCAGCCTTGGCATTCAAAGTGTCAAAAACAGTCTCGACCAGTATTAGGTCGACGCCACCTTCAACAAGCGCGCTCGCCTGTTCCTTATAGGATGACGCAAGCACATCGAACTCGATATTGCGAAACCCGGGATCGTTTACATCCGGTGAGATCGACAGCGTACGATTTGTCGGCCCCAGGGCTCCGGCCACATACCTCACCTTGTCCGGTGTTTTTTCCGTCCACGAATCCGCCGAGACCCGGGCCAGTTTCGCGGCTTCAAGGTTCAGTTCATGGATGACACCTTCCAGGCCATAGTCGGCCTGGGAAATCGAAGTGCCGTTGAACGTATTGGTGCAGATTATATCAGCGCCGACACTCAGGAAGTTTTCGTGAATCTCACGGATAATATTCGGCTGGGTCAGGACGAGAATATCATTGTTACCCTTGAGATCATGGTCATGATCGCGGAATTTTTCACCGCGAAATTTTTCTTCGTCCAGGCGATGCTTCTGTATCATGGTGCCCATGGCACCATCGAGAATAAGGATACGTTCTTTTGCGCTTTCCGTGAGCGCACGACCGACCGAGTTGCTGACCATGACTACACCGCTTCCGTAACCGGCACAGGGCTCGGTTTGTGCCCGAGCAAATGGCAAATGGCATAAACCAGATCCGCCCGGTTCAGGGTATAGAAATGAAATTCACTGACGCCCTGGTCCACGAGTTCGGTCACCTGTTCAGCGGCAACGGAAGCGGCGACCAGTTTTTGTGTTTCCAGGTCATTTTCAAGACCGTCAAAGCGGGCATGGAGCCAATCGGGAATGTCGGTACCGGTCTGCTTGGCAAAGCTGGCAATCTGTTTGTAATTGTGGATCGGGATGATCCCCGGGGTAACGGGAATATCGATTCCCGCCGCCTGGACGCGATCTAGATATCTGAAATAATGATCATTATCGAAAAAGAACTGGGTAATGGCCCGCGTTGCCCCGGCTTCCAGTTTGGCTTTGAGCATGTCCATGTCGGCGTCGAAAGACGCACTTTCCGGATGCTTCTCCGGATAGGCGGAAACTGATATTTCAAACCCGCCGATTCGACGAATTCCCGCGACAAGATCAGCGGCGTTTACATATCCCTCGGGATGCGGGTGATAAGTGCCTGACAACCCGTCCGGAGGATCCCCTCTTAGAGCCACGATGTGCCGGACACCAATATCGCGATAGGATTCTATCACTTCGTTGACTTCGGATTTCGAGGCATTGACGCAGGTCAGATGCGCGGCCGGAGCAAGAGAGGTTTCCTGAAGCACACGCCCAAGAGTGGTGTGGGTGCGCTCTCGTGTCGACCCACCTGCCCCATAAGTTACCGATATAAAGCGGGGCAAGAGGGGTTCCAGCCGCTTGATCGAAGCCCATAGCTTTTCCTCCATTTTCTCTGTTTTGGGAGGGAAAAACTCAAATGAAATTTGTACATCATCCGATTGAACCGCCCGGCTCAATCGGTCCGGAGAATTATTCATAAAGTATCGATCTCTAATAGTTTGTTGTTTTCCGTCAGCGCTATTGAAGAAGCGGCCTGTTCTTTCCGCGCCATCCAGAGGGAAACGGTTAATTTGTCCCGCCCCAGTTTCTTGGGTGGTTTCAGCATTTTATGGAGACCCGGTTCCAGCCCGGCATCCGTGATCC
The DNA here is from genome assembly GCA_051009705.1 of Methyloligellaceae bacterium. GTDB lineage: Bacteria > Pseudomonadota > Alphaproteobacteria > Rhizobiales > CAYWUX01 > JANQOC01. Next base: position 5,417 of record JBPCWG010000182.1, read on the forward strand.
ATTCCTGGACGAGCTTGTCTTCAAAACCCAACCGCTGGTGGGCTAATTCATCGCGTACGAATTCCAGGTTGTGGCCTGCGAAATCGACGATAAGAAGTTTTGCTCCGTACTTCATGACCCGCGCTGCTTCGAAGATGGCCGCGACAGGGTTTTCGAGAAAATGCAGGACTTGATGCACAATGACGAGATCGGCGACCTTGTCATCGAGAGGCAGGTTGAAAAGATCCCCGTGCCTGACCTGACAGTGACGGAAACCGCCACGAGATAGGTTGGCGCGGGCATAGGACAACATGTCATGGTTGATATCGAACCCCAGACCTCTATCAATACGATCCGCGAAGAGTTCAAGAATACGTCCTGTACCCGTACCACAGTCGACCAGGTTGTCGAAGGGACCGGGTCCGACAATATTCAGCATCATGTCCTCAACATCGTTTTCTGCAACGTGCAAGCTGCGAATGCGGTCCCATTCGGCAGCATGCTCGCGAAAATATTTTTGCGCTGATCGTGCGCGTTCCTGTTTGACAGCGGTTGCCCGCGCGCGATCTCGTTTCAGAGTCTGGTCCTCGGGATCGACCCGGGAGAGAATCTGACTGACCAGCTCTGCGCAGTCCGTTCCTTCCGCGAGCCGGAAATAAACCCAGCTGCCTTCCTGATATCGTTCAACGAGGCCCGCCTCTGCCAGGAGTTTAAGGTGCCTGCTGATTCGCGGCTGGCTTTGCCCGAGAATGCGCGTGAGATCCTTGACATTCATCTCGCCTTCACCGAGCAGGGCAAGCAATCTCAGACGGGTGGATTCCCCGAGGGCGCGTAAACCGGACAAAAGTCGAGAAACAGGTATCACTGACATGGACTAGACATAAGGCTGAATTTAATTTTGATACGTCTGAATATCACTCAACAAAATAGACATAAAGATATCTTTATGTCTAGTGCAAAAATTCTGCAACCCCCTTTTGCGGGTTTGATCGTGAAAATGATCTGAATCCGATCCGTGTCGAAAATGAAGATCCCGGGAATATCAGCAAATGCCGGATATTGCTTAAGCGGCGGTTATCTCCCGATAAACACA
>JBPCWG010000183.1:0-2848 GCA_051009705.1 Methyloligellaceae bacterium
GCGCGATAACCCGGCACAATGTGATCGTTCAGGGTTTGACGGGCGATCTTGTCGTGGTCGTATTTTTGTTCGGCGCCGAGTGCGGTTCCCCCGGCCGTATAAGAAACGAGGGCCACCATCAGCAACACATTGATGAGCGTTGCGAACAACGGTTCCTGGATATCCCGAAAAAGTTTGGCAGGCCCCGATCTGACCTGGTATCGACTGCGCATCAGAGAGACTCCACAAAAGCAATTAACGCATATCGTTCGGACTTTGGCAGGTCGGTGAATTTATTGCGAGCCGCCTCGGCCTCACCCCCATGCCAGAGAATCGCTTCCGTCAGATTGCGGGCGCGACCGTCATGCAAGTAGAAACTGTGGCCACTGACTTTGGGTGTCAGTCCAATACCCCAGAGGGGTGCTGTGCGCCATTCCCGTCCGTTGGCCCGGCCTTCGGGCCTGTGATCCGCCAGCCCTTCTCCCATGTCGTGCAGCAGCAAATCCGTATAGGGCCAGATTGTCTGGTTGGCGAGATGCGGATTGTCAGCGAGGTCTCCGGTTTTGAATTTCGGCCTGTGGCAACTCTGACAGCCGATATCGTGGAACAACGCCTTGCCCTTGAGTATGAGATCCCGGTTTTGCACGCGACGACGGGGAACCGCCAGGTTCTGGGTATAGAACGTAACGAAACCCATCAGTTTTTCGGACACTTCCACCGGCGGTCCCTTGACTGCATTACCGTTGGGCGCGTTCAGGCAGAATATCTGACGGTCCATACAATCGCCGGAAGGTCCGGGAAGAAGTTTTGTCGAAAGACCGATGTCCCCGGCAAAGGCGCTGGCCGCCTGCTGGTGCAGGGTCACCATGCCGGCCTTGTGCCCGAACCTACCGAGTTTGGGCCTGTTCTCCGCAATCGACCAGCCCTGATTGGCGCGTCCGGAAATTCCGTCTCCGTTGCGGTCGTCCGGGTCTTCATTTGCGCGGATGTCAGCTTCCGGTATGGCCTCCAGCAGTCCCAACCCGATCATCTGCGGGGCAATGCGCGGCGAAATCATCGTGTCCGCATGCAGCGGTCCATAGCCCGGGTCCACAATCCTGTACTGCGGTTGGCGCAACCGCACTCTTTCACCGCCCTGCAATGTCACGGTCGTTTCGGTGTATGAAATATGGATCCTGCCTTCAAAATCATGTCCCTGAACGGCGAGATCCTGCAACTGGCCGCCATAAGTGGGCTCATTGATTGTCAGGGCGCGGCCGGAATCAAGGCGCTGCCTCTGGGCTTCTGTTTGTGGCGGAACCGACAGGCGCAACAGCATCGAAATCGCATTGTCTTCGGGCCAGTTGCCGCCGGGCGGGTGGCCGCGGCCGTCTTTCAGGTGGCAGCGCTGACAGGAACGGGCATTGAACAGTGGCCCCAGCCCGTCGGAACTCTTGGTCGATGCCGGGGAAGATACCCATAGCTTTCGGAATATGGCATTCCCCAGTTTGAAGTTGAGTTCGCCGTCGAATCCGAGATTGCCGGATTGATGAGAGAAGGAATTCCGGTTCCAGGTCGTGTTTTTCGAGGTCGCCTGGCCACCGGGAAACATCTCCCCTTGTTCCCAGGTGCGCGGAACGGAAGTCCGGGTACCCGTGGCCATGCCGCCGTCAACCGCAATCAGAACGATCAGCAATCCCGTAACCAGGCTGCAAATTATTGATTTGCAATTTGATTTGCCGAAAAACGTCCTGTACCGGTCGTTGATCTTATGGATAGCGTACAATCCAATGTCTCGATATATTTAGGTGTCGATAATTTACGCAACGCCAAATTGAACATCGTTCATCTCTGAACTTCGGTTTCGGCTCGAAGTCTGGGTTCGAAGTTTAGGATGGCGAACTTGGGGAGGTCAATTCCGATGCTGCGATTTGCCGCAAACATTACAATGATGTTTAACGAGTTTGAGTTTCTCGATCGCTTTGAGCAGGCCGCGGCTGCCGGTTTCAAAGGCGTGGAAATGCTGTTCCCCTATGATGTTCCGGCCGGGGAAATTGCCGGGAAGCTGGCTGACTATAACCTCGAAAGTGTCATTCTCAATCTGCCGCCGGGAGACTTTGAAGCCGGTGACCGGGGCACGGCAGCGTTGCCGGGTCGGGAAAAGGATTTCGAGGAAGCCCTGGACCTTGCCCTATCCTATACAGATACCCTCGGAACCCGGACCCTGCACATTATGGCGGGTATCATGGACCCGGAAAACGAAGCGGCCATGCGCACTTTCGAAGCCAACCTCAACAAGGCCTGCGACAAGGCCAATGGCCGGGATTTGACGATCCTGGTGGAGCCCATCAATCAGCGCGGAATGCCGGGATATTTCCTGTCCGATTTCACCATCGCTGCCGATCTCGTAAAGCGCCTCGACCGCTCCAATCTGCGCCTGCAGTTCGATGTCTATCACCGCCAGATTATTCACGGTGACATTGTCATGGGGCTGAGGGAGCACGCGCCGATAATCGGCCATGTCCAGATCGCCAATGTTCCGGATCGTCATGAACCTCCGGAAGGCGAAATCGACTATGATTTTGTATTTCAGGAACTGGTAAATCTCGAATATCAGGGGTGGATCGGATGCGAGTATTTTCCGAAAGCCGGAACCGTCGACGGGCTCGGCTGGTTTGCTCCCTGGCGGTCGTCGTAGCGCCGGCAACCATCGCAGCGCAGATTAATGCCAATTGAAGAGGAATGTCGACGAGTGACGAATGTCGACTAGTAGAGAGAAGCTTCGGCGGATTGCCAGCGGGGAACCCCGATTTCGACGATGACCGGCAGGTGGTCGGATTTAACCGAAGGACCATTACGCTTGCCGACGACGCGGACGTCCTGGGAAACA
>JBPCWG010000184.1:0-15330 GCA_051009705.1 Methyloligellaceae bacterium
GTTGCGTTTCTGCTCGTCTATGCCGAACGCAAAGCCCGCAAGGACAGGGCGTTTCACGAAAACAGCGGGTCCACATCTGCAGATACTCTGTTCCGGATCGAACCGTCAAACGCGGGTAAACTTGCCCTCACTCTTGCATGCCTGGTTCCGACGTTGATTGGATTTGGAATTCCTCTCTATATTCTGGGCGGGTTTACCTACCGGTATTTTTACACGCTTCTGGACCCCAACCTCATGGACGCCCTGATGACCACGGCAGCGCTCGCGAGTATAGGTGCGCTCATAACCGTCACCTGCGCAATTTTGCTCGCCTATACAGTACGCATCGCCAAATCCCCATTGCCCCATCTCATTGTCAGGTTTTCATGTCTCGGCTATGCGATTCCGGGAACGATTGTAGCACTTGGAATTTTCTTACCCCTTGCGGCCCTCGATAACTTCATGAACACTGCGGTCTCCCAAAGGTTAGGTTTCAATTGGGGACTGTTGCTCACAGGAACCGGCATCACCCTGATCTATGCCTATACGGTGCGCTTCATGGCCATGGCCGAAGGCGTGGTGGAAGGAGGTATGAAGAAATTGTCGCCGAACCTGGATATGGCGGCACGGAGCCTCGGACGTTCGCCGGTCAGAATACTGCGCGAAGTGCATATTATTCTGTTACGGCCAGTCGTGGCGGTTGGTTTTCTGCTCGTGTTTATCGAAATCACCAAGGAATTGTCAGCGACGATATTGCTTCGACCATTTGGTCTCAACACTCTGTCCACCTATGTATATGAGCTGGCCTCCCGGGCCCTGGTGGAAGAAGCGGGATTGGCATCCCTGATCATTGTGCTACTCGGAACAATCCCGGTAATTCTGGTCTCCAAGCTTACCATGAAAGACATCTGATGATCGAAGTTTTCCGGTGCTCTGCGACGCTTCACACAATCATCCATATGAATATTCCGGAATGCATTCTAAAACCGATGCAGGAACGCACGATAGCGCTCAAGGTCGGCGACAACCGTTCCAGCCCCCTGTATCACGCACTCCATGGGATTTTCCGCGCGCCTGCATGACAAGCCAGTCTTTTCCTCTAAAATTTCATCAATTTGGTGCAGGCAGGCTCCGCCACCGGTTAAAACCAGGCCCTCGCGATTAATATCCGCGGCAATATCCGGAGGTAGATTATTGACGACTTCAACAATTGCCTCGGCAATTTCTTCAATGGCATTTTGAAGACCTTCGGCAATCTGGTACGGGTTCATGGAGATTTCCCGCGTACCTTTTAATCCGGCCTCCGTGCCTCGAATATAGATTTCGATCTCTTCTGCATTGCGATCCGGACGAGCTGAACCCACCTCAATTTTCAGTTCCTCCGCACAGGCATTGCTGATAAGGAATCGGAAGTTCTTCTGGACAAATCTTACAATCGACGCATCCATGGCGTCACCGGCAATACGCAGGGACTTGCTGGCGATTACACGGCCAAGCGAGAGTACGGCGATATCCGTGGTGCCACCGCCAATATCCACAACCATGGACCCCTGCTGTTCGAGAACCCGGCACCCCGCTCCAATTGCCGCCGCAACGGGTTCATCGAGAATGTGAACTTTACCGGCGCCGCCGGCCCAGGCCGCCTGTCGGATCGTTCGGCGATCAACATCAGTAGCACCGATAGGGACACAGAGAAGCACATTGGGCTTGATAAGATTACGACGGGCAAAAGCACGGCGAATAAGATATTTAATCATCTCTTCAGCCGCTTCGTAGTCGGAAATCACACCGTCCTTGAGAGGGCGGATAATCTGTACGGAAGCCGGCGTCTGTCCCACCATATCCCGCGCCTCTTCACCGATGGCAATAATCCGTGCTTTGTTTTTCTCGGTGGCCAGGGCAACGATCGAAGGCTCATTGAGCAGAATACCGTGACCTGGCAGGCTGATCAGTGTATTCGCCGTTCCCAGGTCGATCGCCAGCTTCGAACCAAATCTTTCTATTGAACGGGTCAGCATACCATTTGATCGTTAGAATTTACTCTATTCCCAGTTGATAATCGGGATTTTACCCCTCAAACAGCAATCAGGCCAGCACTTCAATACTGGCCTGATCATAAATCACTCGCGTGTGAAATTATTGTGTCTTAGGAAACCTTCAACGACTCAGGGACTGTTTTTTCTCGTTTTAACATGAGCTTGTTCAGCGCTGAAACATAGGCTTTTGCAGAGGCCACCAATGTGTCCACATCTGCACTGCGAGCCGTGACCGTCTTGTCGTTCTCCTCCAGTCGCACGGAAACAACAGCCTGAGCGTCGGTTCCTTCTGTAACGGCATGCACCTGGTAGAGCAATAATTTTGCCTGATGCGGAACCATTTGCTTTATGGCATTGAAGACCGCATCGACAGGCCCATTTCCCTGTGCTTCCTTGGTCATGTGGCGCCCGTCGACATCCAGTGTCAGAGTTGCTTTCTGCGGACCGCCGGTCCCGGCAATGACCGTGACTGCCTCAACTCGGATATCTTCATCGGCATGGGCCACCTCATCGCCGACCAGGGCCTCGATATCGTCATCGAAAATCTGTTTTTTCTTGTCCGCCAAATCCTTAAAGCGACGAAAAGCGTCCTCGAATGCATTTTCTCCGAGTTCAAAACCCATTTCCGACAATTTCTGTCGAAAAGCATGGCGCCCCGAATGCTTACCCATAACCAGCGAGGATTCCTTCAATCCCACGGATTCCGGAGTCATGATTTCGTAAGTCTGATTGTGCTTCAGCATACCATCCTGATGAATGCCGGACTCATGGGCAAAGGCGTTCTGACCGACAATCGCCTTGTTGTACTGGATCGGGAAGGAAGTCACCGCAGAGACCAGTTTTGAAGCCCGTGCAATGCGCGTTGAATCGATTTCCGTCCAGTAAGGCAACACATCATTGCGTGTATTGATAGCCATTACGACTTCTTCAAGTGCTGCATTGCCGGCGCGCTCACCGATTCCATTGATGGTACATTCGATCTGCCGGGCACCGGCACTCACACCGGCCAGGGAATTTGCTACGGCCATTCCCAAATCGTTGTGACAATGCGTAGAAAAAATGATCTGGTCGGCCCCGGGGACCTTTTCCTGCAACATCGTCAGCAAGGCCGCATATTCATTCGGCACCGTGTAACCAACGGTATCGGGAATATTGATCGTCGTTGCACCGGCTTTAATAGCTGCTTCGACACAACGGCAAAGGAATTCGTGATCCGTACGCGTCGCATCCTCGGGAGACCATTCAACATTGTCGGTATAATTACGCGCACGCGCGACACTGGAACTGACCGCATTCAGAACCTCATGGGGTTCCATCTGCAGTTTGTACTTCATGTGCACAGGACTTGTTGAAATGAAGGTGTGGATACGTGATTGTTTTGCGGATTTCAAGGCTTCGCCGGCGCGGTCGATATCCTTGTTCCCGGCGCGAGCCAGCCCGCACACAACGGCCTCGCCAACAAGTTTGGATATTTCCTGAACAGCCTCAAAATCTCCATTGGAAGCGATGGGAAAACCGGCTTCGATGATATCGACACCCATGGCATCGAGAACTTCAGCGACCTGAAGTTTCTCCTCCAGAGTCATCGAGGCGCCCGGGGATTGTTCCCCATCCCGTAAAGTCGTATCAAATATAAATACTTTGTCGTTCCGGTTCCGGGTCACGACATCCTGACTATTTTCGTTTGCCGACATTGTCTAATTCCTTATCCTTAATGACTGACCTCGAAGATCAGCGTCAATTCCGTTTTACTGGTTTGAATTTCGTTCCCCTAAGTACCCGGTCCAACCTATGTCGGTCCGCAGGTGCCTAGGGGCTGATAAGGAGGAGGTTTTTCGCGTACAGAAATCCCAGTCCCAGGAGGACAAGGGAATTCAGACCAACTGTCAGGAACAGTGCACGGGATTGTTCATCCCCGAATGGACCCAGCCTGCTGATTTTGCCAGTTGCGGCCTTGTATTTCCTGTCGCGTTTCATCGTCGTTTTGATCTCAGTTCTTTGAATAAATCCAAAGTTCCTTAATTGAATCCAGATTTGCCGTCTGACCCCGGATCGGGACTATTCCAGATCGTTTAGCAAAAATTCGTTAACGAATTGCGCCAAACTGCAACGAGCTGGTTTTAATCAGAAACGCCATAAAAGTCCAACTGTTATTTTGAACCGATGAATTCTGAATTCCCGCGTTCTGACGCCTGGAGAGGTGCCCGATCCAGCATTGTCTAGTCGGAAGCGGGAGGTTTATCGGCAAAATTCCATATTATTGTCATTGTTGGAACACACCAATTTCATCACCGAGCCCAAATTGGAGGGCCATATAGCTCCATCAGTTGAGCGGCTGACAACAAAAAAGAAACGGCTGCGAGGGGCATATTTCTTAGAATGAAGCTTTAGCAACGTTGAATAGGAACCTACGCGTAAAACGTTCTATGAGACATTGTCCCGACGAATGAAAGTTTTGAAGAGTTGCGAACGCACCCCGCTTGTTTGCAGCTCCTCGTTAAAGAAGGGCCTTTGGGCGCATGTCCATGCAGCTCCCACCCCACCAAGTCCAAGGGCCCTTCTCTTAACGATGAAAGAAAGAAAAAAGCCCGCGCCACGGGCACGGACTTCTGAACACTTCCAAATTTATTAGTAACAGATCGGGCCCGACCAATTGTCGGGCCCTGTTATTGTGGGGTCGAGCTAGTTACGTGATTTGTCGACCATGGCTCCCTGAGTGATCCAGGGCATCATGCCGCGAAGTTGATTGCCTATGTCTTCAATCTGGTGGGCATCGTTCAAACGGCGAATAGCCTTAAAGCGCGGCTGGCCGGTTTTGCACTCGGACATCCATTCGTGAACGAATTTTCCGGACTTGATATCGTGAAGAATTCGCTTCATTTCTTCTTTTGTTTCCGATGTGATAACCCGTGGGCCGGAGAGATATTCACCGAACTCGGCCGTATTGGAGATTGAGTAGTTCATATTGGCGATACCACCCTCATAGATGAGGTCGACAATGAGTTTCACCTCATGCAGACACTCAAAGTATGCCATTTCCGGCGCGTAACCGGCTTCGACCAGTGTTTCAAATCCGGCACGAATGAGTTCCACGAGACCACCACAAAGAACAGCCTGTTCCCCGAAAAGATCAGTTTCACATTCCTCCTTGAACGTGGTCTCAATAATTCCGGACCGACCGCCACCTACAGCGGATGCATAGGAAAGTGCCAGATCGTGGGCATTGCCGGAGGCATCCTGATCCACGGCAATGAGGCAGGGAACACCGCCACCCTTCTGATATTCTCCGCGGACCGTATGGCCTGGTCCTTTGGGCGCGATCATCAGGACATCAAGTGTGCTCTTGGGTTCAATCAGAGCAAAATGGACATTGAGACCATGGGCAAAGGCGATGGCTGAGCCATCACGAATGTTATCCTTAATATGGTCGTTGTAGATATCAGCCTGCAACTCATCTGGCGCGGCCATCATGATCAGATCTGCCCAGGCCGAAGCTTCGGCAACGCTCATGACTTTGAAACCGGCAGCTTCCGCTTTGGCGGCAGACGCGGAACCTTCGCGGAGCGCAATGCCGACTTCCTTGACCCCTGAGTCCTTGAGATTGAGCGCGTGGGCATGCCCCTGGCTCCCGAATCCGATAATGGCGACTTTTCGGCCTTTTATGAGATTTGTGTCAGCATCTCGATCATAATAGATGCGCATAATTTCAACCTTTCGTACTTATTTTAATTCGCGCGAAACTTATCCCCCCCTTGTCTAAAAGAGTGGGATCAATTTCACAACCTCTTGGCGCTACATTGCAAAAAAAACTTGGCTAATCGAATTTGGAGAGAAAGCACCCGTCGAAACTTATTCCATGGGTTCCGGGCCGCGGCCTATAGCCCCGACGCCCGTACGCGAGGTTTCGACGAGACCCAGAGGGATCATCAGCGCCAGGAACTGATCGAGCTTGGAGGTTCGGCCGGTGAGTTCAAACACAAAATGCTCGGTCGAAGCGTCGATGACGCGAGCACGGAACGCCTCTGCAAGACGCAGGGCTTCCACGCGCTTTTCACCTTTTCCGGCAACCTTGATGAGTGCCAGCTCCCTTTCCAGGGATTTGCCCTTAACCGTCAGATCGATCACATTGTGTACGGGCACCAGGCGTTCAAGCTGGTTTTTGATTTGCTCGAGAATCATTGGCGTCCCCGTGGTGACAATCGTTATTCGCGAGAGATGTTTTTCGTGTTCCGTCTCCGACACGGTGAGGGAGTCGATGTTATAGCCGCGCCCGGAAAACAGGCCGATGACCCGGGCCAGCACGCCGGGCTCATTGTCGACCAGGACCGACATAGTGTGTTGTTCTATAATCTCGGTTTTCAACTCAAAACCCTTTCAAATCTTCAATCAGTCAAATCATTGACTGTGCATATCCCTGTCCGTCCAGTTAAAACGGGTGTGTCATGGACCCGAGCAAATTTCCTGTTTCGTCCGGGTGTGCACCGACGGTTCCACGTCATGGATTATCCGCACTTCTAGACGAGGACCTTCCCTTCATCGGAAATTGCATTTTCAATATTTCCCTCATCCACTTCATCGGCCAATAGCATCGTGTTGTGGGCTTCGCCTGATGGGATCATCGGGAAACAGTTCGCGACTTTGTTGACGCGGCAATCAAAAAGAACCGGCCGGTCGACGGATATCATTTCTTTGATGGCATCATCAAGCTCATCTGGTTTTTCCGCCCGAATGCCGACGCCGCCATAGGCTTCGGCCAGTTTCACGAAATCCGGAAGCGCCTCAGAATAGCTCTGGGAATAGCGCCCGCCATGGGAAAGTTCCTGCCACTGGCGCACCATACCGAGATATTCATTATTCAAAATGAAAATCTTGATCGGCAGGTTGTACTGCACAGCGGTCGACATTTCCTGCATGGTCATAAGAACCGAAGCCTCGCCGGCAATGTCTATAACCAGGGAGTCGGGATGTGCAACCTGAACCCCGACCGCTGCCGGCAGGCCGTAGCCCATGGTGCCCAGGCCGCCGGATGTCATCCAGCGATTGGGTTCCTCGAACCCGTAAAACTGTGCCGCCCACATCTGGTGCTGCCCAACCTCGGTGGTGATGTAGGTATCCCGATCCTTTGTCAGTGCATACAGTCGCTCAATGGCATACTGAGGCATGATGCTGTCTTTGGGCTGCTCATATTTCAGACAGTTACGCCCCCGCCATTTCTCGATCTGCTTCCACCATTGTTTGTGCGCTTTCTTGTCGAGTTCCGGGTTCCGCGCCCGCCAGACCTTCACCATCTCTTCGAGAACAAATGCGACATCGCCGATTATCGGAATATCCACGGCGATGTTCTTGTTAACGGATGAAGGATCGATATCGATATGAATCTTCTTCGAATTCGGAGAAAAGGCATCGACACGTCCGGTAATTCGGTCGTCAAAACGGGCACCGACACAAATCATGACGTCACAGTCATGCATGGCCATGTTCGCCTCATATGTGCCATGCATGCCGAGCATGCCAAGGAACTGGTCATTTGAAGAGGGAAAGGCCCCGAGACCCATCAGGGTCTGGGTGATGGGATAACCCGTCATTTTAACCAGGGTCCGCAACAGCTTCGAGGCCACCGGACCGGAGTTGATGACGCCGCCGCCGGTATAAAACATCGGCTTTTTCGCATTGACCATGAGTTCAACAGCATCACGGATGGCCTGCTTGTCGCCCTTGGCCCGGGGTTTGTATGTCTTGTGGGGCACATTGGAATGGTTCTCATAAGTGCCTTCGGCAAATTGAATGTCCTTGGGAATATCGACAACCACCGGCCCGGGGCGTCCGCTTGAGGCGACATAGAAGGCTTCGTGCAAAACTCGGGGCAGGTCTTCGATAAATTTCACGAGATAGTTGTGCTTGGTACACGGTCGGGTGATACCGACGGTGTCGCATTCCTGAAAGGCATCATTACCAATGAGATGGGTCGGTACCTGGCCGGTCAGACAGACAATAGGAATGGAATCCATGAGGGCATCGGTCAGGCCGGTTACCGCATTGGTTGCCCCAGGACCCGACGTCACCAGAACAACACCCACTTTACCCGTGGACCGGGCGTAACCTTCGGCGGCATGAACGGCTCCCTGTTCGTGCCGCACCAGCAGATGCTGGACATCATTGCGCTTGAAAAGAGCATCGTAAATCGGCAGGACTGCGCCACCGGGATACCCGAATACATGTTCAATACCCTGATCAACCAAGGTTTGCATTACCATTTCGGCTCCGGTCATATTCCGCGCCATAGCTTTCTCCACTTACCTATTGTCAACGGTATTCCGAATTTCAATGGCATCCCATGATGCCTGCTACTCAATTCCTGCTCAATCGCGACCCGGTTTTGCGGGAACCTCACGCGTAAAATTCTTCTGCCGCCAACACGACACAGGCGGGCACAAACAGCCCGCCCGATTATTTTTTGCCGTTCCCGGATAATCCGGTCAATTTCCAGCTGACCCTTCGAATTCTGCCGTCATCTCATGAAATTCACCAATAAATTGTAAAATTCAGGGTCAAACGGCCTAAAAACGCCGGGATTTCAATTGTTCGGCGGCGCAAACTATCCCCAGATGACAAACAGGTCAACCTCAAAATTGAATTATTTGAAATAAAATACAAAATTTTCTTTAATAATATTACGTATTTTCCCATTTCCACGCAATCATATTTCGCCGTAACCAACTCATTTGTCTTTTCGCATAACGGCGAGTATCGCGTTTGGCGAGTTCCGTTGCCACTTCGAGGTCGATTTCGCTACTGATCACCCCGACCAGATGGCGCAATCCCAGGGCACCGTTGATGGGATTTTCCGGATTAATACCGAGGGTCAGGAAAGATTCCACTTCCGCCAGCGCCCCGCCCGCCAGCATTTCCTCAAACCGCAGGTCGCACCGGGCATAGAGAATTTCACGATCCGGAGCGATAACGCGTTTATCGCAATTGTCCGCATCGAGTAGCGGTGTTGGCTTGATCTTCTGCCAGTCGAGGAGGGACTTTCCAGTGGCCTCCAGGACTTCCAGGGCCCGGACAATTCGCTGCCGGTCGGCTTTTTCAAGCGTCTCGGCCATGACCGGGTCGCACTCGTTGAGGCGTTCGTGTAGTTCTGCCGCCGGCTTATCCAGAGCCTCAGCCCGCCAGTAGCGACGAATATCGTCAGGAATATCGGGGATCGGCGACAGGCCTTCAAGTAGCGCCAGAAAATAGAGACCGGTACCGCCGACAATGAACGCTGTCTGGCACGCTTCCCGCGCTTGGATGATCTCAGTTTCCACATCCCGAAGCCAGGCACCTACGGAATATGGGTCATGACCGGAGCGAAATCCGTAAAGCCGGTGCGTAAGTGCGTGCTCATCTTCCGGACTCGGCCGGGCGGTCAGTGTCGGGATTTCTTCATAAACCTGCATGGAATCCGCATTGATGATGACGCCATTGCGGGTCTCGGCAAGGTGCATCGCCGCTTGAGACTTGCCGCTGGCGGTCGGACCTGCAATAAGAACAGCCTCTAGATCACGCATGCCGGGATTCCGTCGGGTCTGCCACAACCAAGCCATTGCCGATCGGCATGCAATTGGTTGACAAACTTCTGCTTAAACCATTGATCGCTATGTATACACATATACTGACATTAATCGGACCGCCGCAACAAGAGAGACTGAGTGCCGGTACAATCGATCTGGCCCGCGATATTCTCAACTCCCAAACCGACATCAAATGGCTGGCGGCCGAAGAGGCGTGCGATCTCGCATTTGCTTTGAAGGCCAATCCTGCGACAGGAAAATTTGACGGCCTCACCAAACTGCGGGCGAATATCGCCGATTTGTGCGAGCAGAAAGAACTCGACTTCCATATCCATGACCTTCGGGGCCCTCGAAAAATGAAGCTTCTGATATCGGACATGGACTCCACCATGATCGAGCAGGAATGTATCGATGAACTTGCGGATATGGCGGGTTTCGGCGAGATCGTCAGCACCATCACCGAGCGGGCCATGCGTGGTGAATTGGATTTCGAGGAAGCATTGCGGGAGCGTGTTGGACTTCTCAAAGGCCTGGATATCGAAGTGCTCGGCCAAGTTTATGAGGAACGGATCAAATTGATGCCCGGCGCCCGGGAACTTGTGCAGACCATGCGCGCAAACGGTGCTTATTGTGTTCTGGTTTCGGGCGGTTTTACTTATTTTACGGCACGGATTGCAGACGATCTCGGTTTTCACGAAAACCGGGCCAATATTCTGGAATCTGAAAATGATAAACTCTCAGGCCATGTCAGCGAACCCATACTCGGTAGAGCGGCCAAGCTCGAAACACTGGAGGAGATTATAAAATCCCGCGGCCTGTTTAGGGATAAAACAATGGCTGTTGGCGATGGCGCCAATGACTTAGCGATGATCCAGGCTTCGGGATTAGGGGTCGCATACCGGGCCAAGCCCATTGTGGCCCGGGACGCACGTGCGGCGGTGAATTACGGGGACCTGACCGCCCCTCTCTACTTCCAGGGTTACAAGCGCGACGCCTTCATTTCGTGAATCCGCAAATTCCAGACGCAACGCTGCAGGCTAAGTGCCTGGTCGAACGCAATCCCTGCAGATAGCGAATCCTCAATTATCAGCATTTGATGGTGATAGTTCGCGTTAGGTGGGAGAAACGGCAATCGATGATCGCCGTCCCATGCCATAGCATTCGTCTGACTAACCGTCGACCGGGAGAGCGACGAATCTTAAGTCGCCCTTCGTATCCGCCACCAGCAAAAGAACAGACTTTCGTCCCGACGAGGATACTTCGGTTACCCGCTTTTCAACTTCCTCGGGGGTCTTGACTTCCTCTTGAGTGACTTCAACGATAACGTCGCCGGGTTTGATGTTTTTTTGCGCTGCTTCGCTTTCAGGATCCACCTGCGTCACAACGACACCTTTGATCTTCTTATCGATCTTATACTGAGACCTCAGTACATCTGACAGAGGAGCTATCGACAGGCCGAGAAGGGATTTCTTCTTTTCGACCTTTTCCTTCGCCGCTTCTTTTTGAGCTTCCTCTTCCCGGAGTTTGCCGATACGGACCTTGACGGTTTTCTTTTCTCCCTTGCGGATTATTTCCACATCGACACTCCTGTCGATATCTGTGCGTGCGACAATTCGGGGAAGGACACGCATGTTCGGCACCTCCTGGTTATCGAATTTTACGATAACATCACCAGCGATGATCCCTGCATCAGCGGCCGGACTTTTATCAGTCACGTTTGCGACGAGAGCGCCTTTGGGTTCCGGCAACCCCATGCTCTCGGCGATTTCATCGGAAACCGTCTGGATACGTACGCCGAGCCAGCCGCGCCGGGTCTCTCCGAATTTACCGAGCTGGGAAACGACCAGCTTGGCGGTGTCCGCAGGAACCGCAAAGCCAATACCGATCGAACCACCGGTTGGCGAAATAATGGCCGTGTTCACGCCAATAACCTGACCATCCATGTTAAACAGAGGACCCCCTGAATTTCCACGATTGATGGCGGCGTCGGTCTGGATAAATTCGTCATAGGGGCCGGAATTGATATCTCTTTTCTTTGCCGAAATAACTCCCACTGTCAGTGTACCACCAAGACCGAAGGGGTTGCCGATCGCCATAACCCAGTCTCCAACACGCATTTTACTGGAGTCCCCGAACTTAACGGAAACGAGGGGGTTCTCCGGCTCCACTTTCAGGAGTGCCAGATCGGTTTTTGGATCGCGGCCGATGACCTTTACGACTTTAAGCTTGGTGCCATCGTTGAAGTTTGCGGTAATTTCTTCCGCGCCTTCGATAACGTGATTATTGGTGACAATCAGACCCGAGGGATCAATGACGAAGCCGGACCCGAGGGAGCTGACCTGACGTGGTGTTCCCTGGCCGCCGCCGCGGCGATTATTGAAAAAATCATCGAAGAAATCCTCAAAAGGCGAACCTTTAGGCACGCGCGGCGCCGGAACACCCTGGGATGTTTTGGCCCGCTGCGTCGTCGAAATATTGACGACGGCATCCTGAAGTTTTTCGGCGACATCGGCAACCGACTGCGGTCCACGGGCGAAGGCCGAAGGACTCACGAGGGCGACCGACAAAAGACAGGTCATGATTAAAAGGATTGTTTGGCGGCTCATTGTCAGCAGCGCCAGGACAGGCAATCGAGGGTGGGTTGACGTACCCGAAGAATGTATTTTGGAAATGTGAAAAATCTTCATAACTGGCTCCAGATAACCATCAATGGCTTTCAACTCCCGTTAGGCGAGTTTATCTCAAATGTCGTCCACAAATCGATCAAAACTTGGTGTTGGGTATGATGTTTTCGGAGGTTTCTGGTCGCTGCTGACCAAATTCATCCCCTGATAAACCAGATAATCAGTACCCCAAGCGCCAAGGCAATGATCCCCGAGGTTCGAAGCTGTTGTTCGGGGGTTTCCGAAGCGATCTGCAAAAAGCGCATTGCCATGTGAGGAAATGCCGCCCATAACAACCCTTCTATGACCAGTACAAATCCGATGCCTACAAAAAAATCGGTCATCGATTTGTAGCCGAACCCGTCCCTTCAGGATCTTTAAGATACCTAAAAAATTCCGAATCCGGTGTCAGCACCAACGTGGTGTCGTTCCCTTTCAGGCTATTTGGATAGGCCTGCATAGAACGATAAAACGCGAAGAACTCCGGATCACGCTGAAAAGCGTCGGCAAAAATTTTGTTACGCTCCGCATCGCCTTCACCACGTATGATTTCGGATTCTCGACGTGCTTTCGAGACGAGTTCAACCGCCTCCCGTTCCGCTTCGGCCCGGATACGGCGTCGCTGCGCATCACCGATCGCGCGAAGCTGTGCGGCTTCTGCAAATCGTTCGGCACTCATACGCTCGTACGTATCTTTCAAAACCTCGTCGGTCAGATCCGTCCGGCGGATACGCACGTCAACAATCTCAATACCGAGGTCGAGGGCTTCGTTTTTCACCTGATCCCGGATCTCCTCCATCATCGCCTGGCGGTCCTTGGACAGCGCTGCCTCAAAAGTTCGTTTACCATAGGTCTGGCGGAGAGCGGCATCCATGCGGGTTTCAATTCGGTCGCGGGCCCGCGCCAGACTGGCCTGAACCGTCTCCCTGAACTTTTGCGGATCGGTGATACGCATCATGGTGATCGCATCGACGAGATAGCGGCGACCATCGATCACCTGCACCGTCTTGTCGCGACTCTCAATAAACAGCAGACGATCCTCGACATAGACGAGTTCTTCAATTACCGGGAGTTTAAAATAAAGACCGGGTTTATCAATGGTCCGCTGAATTTGGCCAAACTGGATCACCAGGGCTTTTTCCCGCTCGTCGACGACGAATACCGAGCTGTAACCGACAAAGGCTGCGCCAGCCAGGATCAGTAGTGTGATGACACGAATGGTACTTCCCATTATTGACCTCCCGAGCTTTGGCTCGCAGTGTTATTTCTCTTGTTGAGTTCCGGCAATGGCAGATAAGGAACAACACCCTGGCCATTCTGACCTTCGATAATCACTTTGTTGGAATTCGACAGGACTGATTCCAGGGTTTCAAGGAACAAACGTTTCCGGGTCACGTCTTTGGCTTTTGAATACTCATTGTAAACCGATATGAAACGTTGTGCTTCACCCTGGGCTTCCAGGGTCACACGTGATTTGTAGGCCTTGGCATCTTCGACAATTTTTGACGATTCACCCTGCGCCTCCCCGAGGAGTTTGTTTCGATACTGCTCTGCTTCCCGGATGAACTTGTTCTGGTTCTGCTCCGCCCTCTGAACTTCTTCAAAGGCATCGATAACGGCAGGTGGCGGATCGGCTTTCTCCAGTTTCACACCGGTGATGCGAATACCGGCTCCGTAGCTGTCGAGGGTCGATTGAATTTTCGCCAGCACGGCATCCTGGGCTTCAAGACGGCCATCGGTTCGCACCTGCTCACCCGAGGTTCGACCGACAACTTCCCGCATGGCGCTCTCGGCGACAACAGTCACAAGGCGTTCCGGATCGCGAATGTTGAACAGATAGTCCTGGGAATTGGAGATACGCCAGAGAACGGTAAATACGATATCAACAATATTCTGGTCGCCTGCAAGCATCAGTCCTTCGGCGTTGCCTCGGGTTGCATTCTCAGCGCCAAAATTGAGCTGGTTCTCAAGCTGGATTTTCGGTGTCTCGACAGTTTCGACGGGCCAGAGCATGAAGTGCAGACCCGGACTGGTAATGCGGCTAAATTCGCCAAAGCGGAGAACAACACCTTCTTCCTCAACGTCCACGGTATAGACGCTCTGGAGAACCCAGAAAACCAGAAGTCCGACGAGACCTATACCCCAGATAAGACGCGAGGACTGGCCACCGCCACCGCCGGGCATCGCCTGTTTTAATTTGTCCTGGCTCCGTTTTAACAGATCCTCTAAATCAGGTGGTCGATTGCCGCCGCCAGTCGGACCCTGGCCCCAGGGACCTCCGCCGCCGCTTTTCCATCCTCCACCACCGGTTTGATTGCTCCAAGGCATGTTTTGGACCGTCCTTATCTTTAATCCGGAAGAAAATTTCGATGATTGGCGCGATAACCGCGCCGTCATCTATCATGTGCGCATTTTTAGCTCAATTTCAAGATATTGGGGCGGTTATAGAATTTTCCCAGCCCCCATGCAATCCATGGATGCTTCAAAAGACAACTATTTCGAAACCTACCCCGGGAATTAGGGCCGCAATGGCGACTCTAATCCTCGGAATTGGGGCAAAAATTAAAATGTGACGACTGATCTGATCGATTTACCGGCGTGCATCAAATCGAAGGCATCGTTAATTTTTTCCAGTGGCATGGTATGGGTTATCAGGTCGTCAATGTTGATTTTGCCTTCCATGTACCAATCCACGATTTTTGGTACCTGGGTTCGGCCCTTTGCCCCGCCGAAAGCTGTCCCACGCCAAACTCGGCCGGTAACAAGTTGAAAGGGTCGTGTAGCGATTTCCTGGCCGGCGCCTGCAACGCCGATGATCACTGACTCTCCCCAGCCCTTGTGGCAACATTCAAGAGCCTGGCGCATGGTATTCACATTACCTATACATTCAAAACTATAGTCAGCTCCACCATTGGTCAGGTCGACGATGGCGGCAACAACATCGCCGTCGATCTTGCTGGGATTGATAAAATCGGTCATGCCGAACTTTCGGGCCCGTTCGACCTTGTCTTCATTGATATCGACACCGACGATCTTGTCGGCGCCGACCATTCGCGCACCTTGGATAACGTTCAGACCGATACCGCCGAGACCAAATAC
>JBPCWG010000185.1:0-2534 GCA_051009705.1 Methyloligellaceae bacterium
CGCGGGCCAGCAAGCTGAATGCCGACAGAAAATCCCTGACGACACAAAGCGAAAACCTTAACGAGGTTATAGACAGATTGGAAATCAAGCTGGACAAGGCGGGCGATGATGCGCGGTCCGCACTTGCAGGAGATCCTAAATACGCAGCCATACAACAAAGTTTCGAAGAAATTCAATCCGTATGTCAGCAAGCAGAAGAGAAAACTCAGAAGGCAATCGAAAATCGCAAGTTTAAAGGACAAGCTTATGAAAAAGATCTGCTCTTCATGTACCTCTGGGATCGGAAATTTGGCACAAAAGACTATGAATCCAAACGTCTGATCCGATGGCTGGACAGTAAAGTCGCTAACCATATTGACTACAACGAGGCCCGGGCCAACTACGCGGTTCTGATTGAAATTCCGGTTCGCCTGAACGCGCATCTGGATAAAATCAAATCGCGCCTGGGAACGGAAAAAGAAAAACTCGACAAACTGGTTGCCGAGAAAATCAAGAAAATTGCCGGTAAAGATCTCCATCAAGAACTGGGAGCTGCGCGTGCCGGGCAGCAGAATCTCAATGTAAAAGCGGACCAATTGGCTGCCGAGCTGACAGAGTTAACAGGCCTCCTCAATCACTATGCCCTGGGTCAGGACAAAACATTCAATGAGGCGGTCCACCTGACGACAAATTTTCTACAAAAAGACAGCCTCAGTGAACTCAGACGACTTGCGAGACTGTCGGACAGTCAAGTTGATGATGAAATCATCGCCTCTCTTCAATTCACGGAACGGGAAATTCACGGACTCGAACGCGAAGCTGAGAACCAGAAGGAGGAACTTGAACAACTGTTCCAAAAAAAACAAGAACTACTCGAACTCGCCGCAAATTTTCGACGGGATCATTATGATGACGCCAGTTCCGAATTTGACATGGAGAGTAATCTCGAGGTTTTTCTGGAAGAGTTACTGCGCGGAGCGATCACTGGTGCAGATTACTGGAACCAGGCCCGTCGCCATCATAAATGGAGACAGAGACCGGCGGATCCCTATCGTCATCAATCATCCATTCCACCGTTTGGAACGGCACCGCGCCGGCGATCTCGTCGGAACCGGGGCGGATTCGAAACCGGTGGTGGATTTTAGAACAGCGGCTCGTTTTAGTCCCTGGCAACACTCTTCATGATACTGACGATTTCTGTTTACCAAATTCTTTAATCATAAGTCTGTTCATTATGACTTGGCTTCAATCTTGACCAAGGGACGTTTTTTCTGCACAACCGTAATACATTATTAGTCCCTTTATTTAGTTCGGAACAGTTGAAATACATGCATATTCATAATGAGCTTGATGATCTTCACGCTCGGACAAACGATTACTTTAACAATCGACGGACAGAAGACTATCTGCGTTGTTTTTCTGAGGAACCCCAACTTCTCATCAGCGGTTATCCCTTAATCTATACCCGGGAAGGGTTGCAGGACCTGATGCAGCGGAGAATTGAGGATGGACATCAAGAAGTTTTCATTACCCTGCGTTATGCGCAACAGGATGATGACCTGGCCTATGCAATCGGAGACTGGCTTGTCAGGCTGGATTCCTCAGGTGAAGAAAAACACTACCAATGGATGTCCGTCTATGAATGCAGTGGTACTGGAAATTGGAAGATAAAGTCCCTGTTTGCAGTGGAAATAACGGATTCGACAGGGGCTGCCTGCCCGGACCTGTTCAATTTCTACAAGGTTTTTCACACGGACTAAGTCGGAGTGCGGAAGAATATCTGATACCATTAACGTTTGTTCCGGTTGGGTAAAACTAGTACAGCACAACTGCAATTTATTTTGATTATGTGAGGAAGAATTCGCATTCTCTAATTGCAATCGACTCGTTTAAGTGATTTAACTAATACCTAGGGAATATCGAATGTCTGGGGCGTAGTGAAACTTGATCTAGGCAGGTTGATGACTGACATTCAATTGACCCAGCGCGAGCGGCAGTGTCTTCTTTTGACAGCCTGCGGATTGCGGGAAGCGGAAATAGCAGAAGAACTAAGAATTAGTCCACACACGGTGCGCGTGCATCTTGTGAATGCTAAGAAGCGACTGGGCGCTTCCAATAAACCTCATTCCATAATTTTGGCTTTGATGACCAACAATTTGAATTTGATGGACATTATGGAGATGTCTCGGTTCAGACCGGGGAACAGCGCTCCACTATCAATGGCATCGGGCACCGCATCTTCGTTTGAGGACGCGAATACTTCGTTGTTAATCAAAGAAAATTAACCCCGTAGTTTCAGCGAAATGAAGGCCATTTAGTTCCGCAGAGCATTGACCGTTTGCTCTGCAGCTTGCCTGTGGTCATTGTCCTCAGTACCGGTATCCGGAACTGCTTGCTTGGCAGGAGAAACTGTCACTGTTCTGCGGAGCTGTGTCCTTTCTCCGCACTTACGTGCTTAGATCTGGAAACAATTCACAGCCTCAGTCCCCATTCGCTTTTAGCCATAAACGATTAGTTATATTGACTAGAATATGTTAATCCAAGGACAATAAATC
>JBPCWG010000186.1:0-10940 GCA_051009705.1 Methyloligellaceae bacterium
GCAGCGAAGGCTGGTAAAATCGAGTTATTCAAAATGCCTCGAAGAACCGCCACCGGACCATAAAGATCCAGTTGGCGTTCGGCCCCGAACCGCGCCATTGCCTGCTCCAAATACGAGAAGTGCTGCCCCAAAATGTTTCTGCGATCCGAAAACGCCGCATTCCGAATCACTTTTTTATTTCATGTGATTTGGTGGTGTTTTGTCCAGCAAAATCCTGCACCTAGATGAAATTTTTGTACGTCTCGAGCCTCATGCCTCCAGGATTTTGGAAATTATTTCATAACTGTTGCGTGAAAGTCCCTTATCTCCGGCGATGGCGCTGAGAGCGGAACGGGCGAGGCGTTTGCGTTTGGATTCCAGGATCCGGAAACTTCGGAAAGCGCCGGCCAGGCGCGCTGCGATCTGCGGATTGAACCCATCGATCTCCAGAACCGTCTCCGCCAGCAAGCGGTATCCCTGTCCGTCGGGGCGGTTGAAATTCAGCGGATTGCCCTGAACGAAGGCGCCGATAAGGGCGCGCACCTTGTTGGGATTCTTGAGGGAAAACTTCGGGTGACTCATGAGTTCCCTGACCTCTTCGACCACTTGCGGCCGTGACGACATGGCCTGAACCGCAAACCATTTGTCCATGACCAGATGATCGTCTTCATATCTTTCGTAGAAATCGGCGAGCACCTGCTTGCGGATATCGGATGAGCTGTCGGCCAGCAGCGAAACGGCGATAATCCGGTCCGTCATATTGCGGGCTTCCGTATAGTGCTTAAGCAGAAGCTTGGCCGTCTCCGGCTTGTCATCGCTTGCCAGAATGGCCAGAACCGCATTTCTGAGGCCGCGTTTGCCGACCGCCTCCACAGATGGGGTGTAGCGCCCCGAGACAGTGTTTGATCTGTATATTTGCAGGAGCTGGCGATCCAGGTTCTGGCGCAGGGTGCGTAATAACTGCCGACGAGCCCAGTGAATCGCTTCCGGATCCACATTCACCCCGATCTGACGGGCAATATCGGATTCACTCGGCAAGCGCAGACATTCGGCTTTGAAACTCGCCGCGAGCTTCTTGTCCTTGAGGATATGGCTCAGACCCTCGCACAGGCTTTTGCCATTGGCGGGCCTGCTGCTAGTGGCGGGCTGGCGCCGCTGATTGCTGCGCCGGGCTTCGGTCAGGGCAACAAGGCTGTCCATGGCCAGGGTCTGGACCGCGTCCCAGCGGTTGAATGGGTCCGTATCGTGGATCATAAGGAATTCGAGATCTTTAGAATTTCTGTCGAGCGTTATGTTCACCGGCGCGGAAAAGCCGCGTAAGAACGACAGAACCGGCTTTGATTTCAGATTAACGAACGTAAACTCGTTTTTGCGGTCCCTGAGTTGCAGCAAACCGTCTTCAATGGTCTCACCGCTGTCCAGTTGCAGGGGTCGTTCCCGGCCATCGGTTCCAAATAGTCCAATTTGCACGGGAATGTGCAGGGGAACGCTGGTCTGGCCGGACTTGCGCGGCATGATCTGATCTATGCGCAGGGTCGCCTGCTTGCGGCGGGAGTCGTAGGCGAAATCACACACCAGATTCGGGGTGCCCGCCTGGGCGTACCAGTGCATGAACTGGGAGAGGTCGATGGCGTTGGCATCGGCCATGGCGCCAATGAAATCCTCAACGGTCGCCGCCTCGCCGTCATGGCGTTCAAAATAGAGGTCCATGCCCTTGCGAAAGCCCTGTCGGCCGACCAGGGTCAGGATCATGCGGCAGAGTTCCGCCCCCTTTTCGTAGACCGTGGCGGTATAGAAATTGTCGATCTCAATATACGAGGAAGGACGTACCGGATGGGCGAGGGGGCAGGCGTCTTCGGGATATTGATGGGTCTTGAGCATGCGCACATCCTGAATGCGCTGTACGGCGCGGTCACGGAAATCGGAAGAAAATTCCTGATCCCGGAAAACCGTCAGACCTTCTTTTAGGCAAAGTTGGAACCAGTCGCGGC
The DNA here is from genome assembly GCA_051009705.1 of Methyloligellaceae bacterium. Lineage (GTDB taxonomy): Bacteria > Pseudomonadota > Alphaproteobacteria > Rhizobiales > CAYWUX01 > JANQOC01. The sequence goes on from JBPCWG010000186.1 coordinate 1,971, forward strand.
AGGTGATGCGGTTGCCGGTCCAGTTGTGAAAATATTCGTGCGCGATAACGGATTCGATCGCCAGATAGTCGTTGTCGGTCGCCGTATCGGGTTTGGCGAGTATCAACTTATCGTTAAAAATATTCAGGCCCTTGTTTTCCATGGCCCCCATATTGAAGTCGCTGACGGCGACAATATTAAAGATATCGAGATCGTATTCGAGGCCGAACCGGGTCTCGTCCCACCGCATCGAACGCTTGAGGGACTGCATGGCCCAGGCGCAGCGATCGGTTTTACCGGGTTCGACATAAATGTTGAGATCGACCTTGCGCCCGGAGCGGGTTTTGAACGTGCTGGAAACGTGGTCAAGTTTGCCGCCGACCAGGGCGAACAGGTAGGCCGGTTTCGGATGTGGATCGTGCCAGACGGCAAAGTGCGCTCCGCTGTCTTTGAGGCGCCCCTTCTCCTGCAGATTGCCATTGGACAACAGAACCGGGGTCAGGCTTCGGTTTGCTTCAATACGGGTGGTGTACACGGACAATATGTCCGGGCGATCGAGCATGTAGGTTATACGTCGAAATCCCTCGGCCTCGCACTGGGTGCAATAGATGCCATTGGATAAATAGAGGCCTGACAAGGCTTTATTGGCGTCGGGATTGCACAGCGTGGTCAGTTCCAGCGTAAAGGGGCGCTGGGGTGGCGCGCGCAGAGTGAAGTCCGACTTCGTTACCCGATAAGCCTTATCCGCCAGTTTTTTCCCCGACAGATGCGCTTTCTGCAATTCGATTTCCTCCCCGTCGAGTCGCAGAGGCGGCGTCTTGCGACCAGTCTTGCGATCAGGATTGGGACGAATGCGCAGGCGCGATGTGACCCTGGTTGCCGTCGGGTCGAGAACGATGTCCAGATAGATTTCGTCTATCAAATAATCGGAGGGCACGTAGTCTTTCAAATGAATCGGACGAGGCTCAGTTGTTTTCATAATTTTTTCTCTGAAAATCGTTCACGGGAGACGTTCCTTGGGCACTAAACCTTGGGCACTAAAAGATTGTTTATCGACGGATGGCTGCGGGTCGAATCGCAGTCTCGCAGGAGGCAAATGAGTCAAATTTACCATGGTGAAAAAATTTATGGTGTTTATCGCCGCTTCCGTCAACATAATGGGTGTTCAATGCCGTTAAACTGATGTGGTAAAGGACATCGCCGGTTGACACAAGACGAAGACAGTTACACATATGCATTGGAGTGACTGTAACTCGCTGAATTGTGCACATAGAAACACAATAAAAAGAGGCGCGCGGACATGAGCGCCGGAAACCTAGGGGGCTGTATGCAGCCGACCGATATAACCGATCCGAATTACTTCCACAAAGTTGTGGATTGCCAGTGGGCCTGTCCCGCGCATACACCCGTACCCGAATATATTCGATTGATCGCCCAGGAACGCTACACCGAAGCATTCCTCATCAACTGGGACAGCAACGTCTTTCCGGGAATTCTCGGACGAACTTGTGACCGTCCCTGTGAGCCCGCCTGCCGGCGAAGGCGCGTTGAGGAGAAGCCCGTAGCGATCTGCCGGCTGAAACGGGTTGCCGCCGATTACAAAGGCGATGTCGATTCCCTCATTCACAAAGGTTCGCCGGACAAGAACGGCAAGAAAGTTGCGTTGATAGGTGCCGGTCCGGCCTCCCTCACGGTGGCCCGGGATTTGCTGCCGCTGGGATACCATTGTACCCTGTTTGAAAAGGACCCAAGGGGCGGTGGCCTGATGCGCACCAATATCCCGTCGTTTCGCCTGCCGGAAGCGGTGCTCGATGAGGAAGTGGAGCGTATTCTCAAAATGGGCGTCGAATGCCGCTTCGGGGAAGAAATCACGAGCCTCAAATCAATTCTCGACCAGGACTTTGATGCGGTGTTCGTCGGAACCGGCGCGCCGCGCGGCAAGGACCTCAATATTCCCGGTCGCGAGGAAGCCGATGCGTCCATCCATATCGGCATCGATTTCCTGACATCCGTCGCTTTCGAACACGTCGAAAAAGTTGGAAAACGCGTTGTCGTGATTGGCGGCGGTAATACGGCGATGGATTGCTGCCGGACGGCCCTGCGTTTCGGCGGTGAGGATGTGCGCGTCACGGTGCGTAGCCCGCGGGCCGACATGAAAGCCTCGGACTGGGAAATTGAGGATGCCGAAATGGAAGGTATTCCAATTTTCGATAATCACAATCCAAAAGAGTTCGTCATGGAAAACGGCAAGCTGAAAGGCGTGCTGTTTGAAAAAATGCGCGCCGAGTACGATGAAAACGGCCGCCGCAAACTTATTCCAACGGACGAAGAACCGGTGCTGTTCGAGTGCGACGACGTATTGATGGCTATTGGCCAGGACAACGCGTTTCCGTGGATCGAAAGAGATATCGGGCTGGAATTTGGTGAATGGGACATGCCGGTTGTCGACAAAACGACCTTCCGTTCCTCGCATCCCAAGGTTTTCTTCGGTGGCGATGCCGCCTGGGGACCGGAAAATATCATCTGGGCCGTGGCCCATGGACACCAGGCGGCGATATCCATCGATCTTGAGTGCCAGGGGAAATCTCTGACAGATAACCGGCCACCTCCCGGGACATCGATTGCCAGCCAGAAAATGGGCATTCACGAATGGTCCTATGACAACGATTTCTCGGCGGAACGGCGCGTGCCGGTGCCGCATCAGGACCAGAACCTGACTCTGAAAAGCCTGAAAGTCGAGGTTGAACTCGGCTATGATGACCGGCTCGCCTTTCAGGAGGCGGAACGCTGTCTGAACTGCGATGTCCAGACCGTGTTCACCACCGGCTTGTGCATCGAATGCGATGCCTGTATGGATATTTGCCCCGTCGACTGCATCAACTTCACGGCCAATGGCGAAGAAGATGATTTGCGCAGCCGGCTGCGGGTCCCGGCAACGGATTTGTCTCAGGACCTCTACGTATCGGACTCGCTGGCGGGTACCGGACGGGTGATGGTCAAGGACGAGGATATGTGCCTTCATTGCGGACTCTGCGCCGAACGCTGTCCGACGGGGGCATGGGATATGCAGAAATATATTTACCTGGAAGCACAGACAATCAAGCCATGTCACACGCAGATAAACTCAACAACTTTGTTATAAAATTTGCCAATGTGAACGGTTCCGGTTCGGCCAGCGCCAACCTGTTGTTCGCAAAGTCCCTGTTCCGCATGGGACTACCGGTTGTACCGAAAAACATCTTCCCTTCGAACATCCAGGGATTACCGACCTGGTACGAAATCCGGGTCAGTGAATCCGGCTATCTCGGACGCCGCGAAGGGGTCGACATCATGGTGGCCATGAACGCCCAGACCTATAACCAGGACCTCCTGGAAATGGTTCCCGGTGGCTATCTGCTTTATGATTCGACGATGCCCAGGAAGTTCCCCAGGGATGACATCAAGGTCCTGGAGATTCCCATTGCCAAGATGTGTGCCGAAGTTTACAGCGATGCGCGTCAGCGGCAGCTGTTCAAGAACGTCGTCTATGTCGGTGCCCTGGCGGCGCTGATGGAGATCGAGGTCGATACCATACAGGAACTGTTCCAGCAGCAGTTTGCTAAGAAGCCGAAGCTCATCGAGCCCAACATGCAGTCCATCAAGATGGGATATGATTATGCGAAGGCGAATTTCGATTGTCCCCTCGATGTCCGGGTCCAGCGGCGGGAGCTGACAAAAAACAAGATCATGATCAGCGGCAACGATGCCGCGGGGCTGGGCAGCATCTTCGCCGGGGCGACGGTCTGCGCCTGGTATCCGATTACGCCCTCGACGTCTCTCGCAGAATCGTTTGACAAATATATGCGCAAATTCCGCAAGTCCGAGGACGGGCGCATGAAAGGCGCTGTCGTTCAGGCGGAGGATGAGCTTTCGGCGATCGGCATGGTGCTTGGCGCCAGCTGGAACGGCGCGCGGGCGTTTACCGCAACCTCCGGACCCGGTGTTTCGCTGATGACGGAATTTCTTGGACTCGGCTATTTTGCCGAAATTCCAGCGGTGCTTTTCAATATTCAGCGTGGCGGTCCGTCAACGGGAATGCCCACGCGCACCCAGCAATCGGATATATTGTCGAGCGCTTACGCGTCCCACGGGGATACAAAGCATGTGCTGCTGTTCCCGTCCGATCCCAAGGAATGTTTTGAGATGGCGGCGGAAGCCTTCGCTCTTGCCGAGAAGCTGCAGACACCGATTATCGTGATGAGTGATCTCGACATTGGTATGAACGACTGGGTCGTGGATGAACTGGAATGGGACGACAGCCAGGTCATGGACCGGGGCAAGGTGCTGTCGCGCCAGGATCTGGACGATTTGGAAATATTCGGCCGATATATGGATGTGGATGGTGACGGCATTCCCTACAGGACGCTACCCGGCACGCATCCGGAGAAAGGCGCCTTCTTTACCCGCGGGTCGTCCCATGATCCCATGGCCGGTTACACGGAAGACGGCAGAATAAACGCCAAAAATCTGGATCGCCTGATCGTCAAATTCAAAACGGCTGAAAGCCTGGTTCCGGCCCCGGTTCTCAAAAAGGCAAAAAATCCGACACGGCTTGGCCTCATAAATTTTGGCGGCACCGAGGCTTCTACCCAGGAAGCGCTTGATTTTCTGGAAGCGGATAATATCCACATTGACCAGTTGCGCCTCAAGGCATTCCCGTTCAACGAGGATGTCCGCGATTTTGCCGATACCCATGACCTGATTTTTGTGGTCGAGCAAAACAGAGATGCCCAGATGCGCACCTTGCTGATGGTCGAAGCCGACATTCCGGCGGTGAAACTTCATCCCGTGCTGGATTATGAGGGAATGCCCATCACCGCTGAATTTGTCCATACGGAGATCAAGAGAGCCCTCGAGCATTACCCGCAATTCGGTCGCCCTGAAGACGACAAAGTTCCGGCAGAATAGGACCAGTTGTTATGACATTCATCAAGAAACCCGTTGCCCGACACCCGAAACTCCCGGTTAACAAGATGGGACTGACCCGCCGGGACTATGAGGGGCTTGTCTCGACCCTGTGTGCCGGATGTGGCCATGATTCCATTTCGGCGGCGATTATCGAGGCCTGCTATCAGATTGATTTGCCGGCGCACAGGCTGGCCAAGCTTTCCGGCATTGGCTGTTCGTCGAAAACGCCGACTTATTTTCTCAATAAATCGCACGGTTTCAACTGCGTTCACGGGCGCATGCCCTCGATAGCCACAGGCGCCAATCTCGCCAACCGGGATCTCGTCTATCTCGGCGTGTCCGGCGACGGCGATACCGCTTCCATCGGCCTCGGCCAGTTTTGCCATGCCGTGCGACGGCGCATGAATATGACGTATATTGTCGAGAACAACGGGACCTACGGGTTGACGAAAGGTCAATTCTCGGCCACCAACGACAAATCTTCGCCGAGCAAAAAGGGCGAACAGAATTTTTATGACGCCATTGATTTATGCGTCATGGCGATCGAGCTCGGAGCCGGTTTCGTGGCCCGCAGCTTCTCCGGCGACAAGGATCAGCTCGTGCCCCTGATCAAGGCGGCGCTCAGTTATGACGGCTTTGCGTTTCTCGATGTCATATCGCCCTGCGTGACGTTCAATAATCACCAGGCGTCGACAAAGAGCTACGATTATGTGCGCGAACATACCGCGGTGATGGACAAGCTGGATTTTATTCCTGAAAAGACCGAGATAACGGCCCAGTATCAGGAAGGGCAGACCATCAATGTCGCCTTGCATGACGGGTCCAACATGACCCTGCACAAGCTCGACAGCCAGTATGATCCCCGTGATCCTGTAGGGGCGGCGGCGATGCTCAAGAAACGCTATCTCGACGGTCAGGTTGTAACGGGCCTGCTGTATATCGAGGATGACGACGACACTCGTGATATGCACGAGATCCTGAACACGTCGAAAACCCCGCTCAACCAGCTGGGCAGCGATGATCTATGTCCGGGATCAGATAAGCTGGCGGAAATCAACAAAAGCCTGCAGTAATCCGCAGGAATTCCCAGGAATCTCTGGGCTGTTTCGGCGTTCAGGGTGCTGCGAACCGTTATTCAGCTATTCATTGCTCCGCATTGATCGCCTGGTCCACGTCTCAGACCAGCGCCAGAGCATGGCCGACTTCGAGGCTGCCATCGTAAATCATACGGAAGGCGACAAAGGCAACGAGAGCGATTCCCACATACATGAGCCAGTTATAACGGGCCAGAAGATTGGCGATATAGTGGGCGGCAATAGCCATGAGCATTACCGAAAGAGCCAGCCCGAATATCAGAATATAGAGATGGTCATGTGCCGCCCCGGTAACCGCGAGAACATTGTCCAGGGACATGGAGACATCGGCGATAATGATCGTTGTGAGGGCTTGTCGAAACGGACGGTCTCGCCAACCCATGCGGCGGCCGAGGGACGTAATTTCCGCCGCTGTTTCCGCGGCCACGGAGGTCTCATGCTCCTGGGCCTGAAACTCCCGCCACATTGTCCAGGCGACCCAGAGGAGCAGCAATCCACCGGCAAGCAGCAGGCCGACAATTTTCAGGAGTTGAAAGGCGATAAATGCGAAAAAGATCCGCAATACGGCGGCCCCGACTATGCCGTAGCTGATGGCGCGTCTTCTGTCCTCCGGAGGGAGGCGGGATGCGGCGGCACCGATGACGATGGCGTTGTCGCCGGAGAGAATAATGTCAATGCCGACGACAGTCAGAAATACGTAGAGAACGTCCCAGGATATCACCAGCTCTGCTCCGCCATTATTTCCCCCCATCGAATTGCCGAACCAAGGCTGTACGGCGCGATCAACAAACACCGGCTAAATGTCGGCAATCCTGTGACCTGATTTGAAACGCAGCATCCAGACCGGGACAGCAAGGCCTGACCGGGCAATATGGAGGACTGCATGAAAAGAACATAGGAAATAAGTACAGAATTTCCATGCTTCTTTGGGATAATTGATACAGTTTTTAAGAAAATTCCGAAATGTTACAATTGTGAATTGTCCGCTCGCAAAGCAGCAAGGCTGGTTCGTAGGGGATTCCGGGGGCGAAGATCTATGTAGAAGATCTATGTAAATGTCGGGGAGTCTGCCAGCCGTTCCAGGGCCCGCATCATGGCGCGGAAAGCAACATCGGCATCGTCGAGCGTAATGCTTTCCGCAGGATGATGGCTGATACCGTCTTTGCATCTCACAAAAATCAGGCCTGCCGGACATAAGGAAGCCATGATTGCCGCATCATGGCCGGCTCCGGAATAGAGTTGCAGGGAACGACCGGTGATATCGGCACAGGCGGCGTCGATTATGTCAAGCAACCAGGAATCGCAGGCGACCGCCGGTGTCGTCTGCTTAACCTCGGTCGTGATCTCCAGACCGCGCTTCTTTGCTGTGGCGCGAAAAAATGTGAGCAATTTGTCGACGGCGGGCTGGCGGACACTGTCGTCGGCGGAGCGGATATCGATGCCGAATTCCACCTCGCCGGGAATCACGTTCAAAGCGCCGGGAGAAACATTGACCGTGCCCACGGTCCCCACCAGGCGGTCATCGGCCCGGCAGACCCGCTCGACCTCGATGATCATTTCCGCCGCACCGGCGAGGGCATCCCTGCGCAGGGACATGGGAACCGTACCTGCGTGACCGGCTTTGCCGTCAATGGTTATGCTGAGGCGTGTTTGTCCGGCAATGGATGTGACCGGGCAGATGGCCAGATCGTTTTCCTCCAGAACCGGCCCCTGCTCGATATGCAATTCGATATAGGCCAGAAATTCATCGCTCCGGCGTTTTGCCGTGTTGATATTCTCGACACTCAGGCCGTATTCCTCGAAGGCATCGGCCACGGACATGCCGTCCTGGTCAACATGGCGAAGCGGAAAATTGACGATGCCGTCGACAACTGCCGAAGACGTCAGAAAACCGGTGGTGAAGCGTGTTCCCTCTTCGTCGGCGAAGGCATAAACCTCGATGGCGAACGGCAGGCGCCGCCTGGCCAAGGCCAGGGTGGCAACGCATTCGATAGCCGTTATGACCCCGAGATTTCCGTCATATCTACCGGCGTCGGGAACCGTGTCGAAATGCGAGCCCAGAATTACGGCCCGGGCCTGTTCCGATTGGGCTTCGTAGCGGCCGATGACATTGCCCACGGCATCTTCCCGCACGGTCATCCCCGCTTCGCGCATTTTTTCCCCAAGCCAGTCGGCGGCGGCGCGCTGTTCGGGTGTCAGGTAAGTCCGGCAATAGGTGGAACTGTCGCGACTGAACTTGGTCAGCTCGTCGCATCTGAGCATGATGCGGCGCGCCGATTCTTTGTCCTCAGTTGTGGAAACGGTTGTGGTCATAGGTCGTCGCGGCTTTAAAACTGTCAGGCCGGTTCGGCATGATTGCACTCAGGGTGCGAACAAATGCCTCCCAATGGGGAGGCATAACCGGGGCCAGAAAGAGTGTTTTTCTGGTTGTGACTATGGTACACATATGTGTTCTTGTCCAGACGACAGATTGGTGGCCCGTGCGCGATAATTCTGCGATTTTGCGCTTTGTCAGCTGGCAATTCCACCGGCTTTCCGGCTGACTTTCCGAAACTTCTCGGGACAAGAAGGTTAACAGTTGAGTTTTGTTCCGAAATTGGAGTGTCGAAGACCGTCAGTTCCGAAAATTACACGATAATATTCAGTTTAATTTCCACTTTCTGTCCGAGGAAGACAACGAAGTCCATGAATGACCGTCCAAACAAAATCACCGATGAAATCGGCCATACGGATCCCGAACCGCGATTGCTGATGGGGCCGGGGCCGGTGGATGTCTATCCGCAGGTCCTGCGGGCCATGTCCCAGCCCATGCTGGGTCAGTTCGATCCCCAGTTCACCGGCTATATGAACGAGGTCATGGCGCTGTACAGGGAAATTTTCCGGACGACAAACCAGTGGACTCTGCTGGTTAACGGCACTGCGCGGTCGGGTATCGAAACCTGTCTCACCT
>JBPCWG010000187.1:0-4715 GCA_051009705.1 Methyloligellaceae bacterium
TGACTTTCGCGACATTACCATTGGCATCAGGATCGGATGCGCCACGACCGACAACCAACAGCAGTGTCTCTTCGTTTGGAATATCCTGATTTTGGGCGGTGTCGATGGCCTGCTGAATACGGTCAGCTGCGGCGCGGATCATACGCGTATCAATCCCCAGTTCCCGGCCATAGTCGATTGCCAGACCTTCATAGCGACTTGCATAAGTCTGCAACACGGCGGGAATGTCATTTTTGGCGTGTCCTGCAGCGAACAACATACCTGGTACCGCAAGAATACGGTTGCATCCGGCTTCTCGCAATTTGTCGAGACCATTGTTGATAATCGGATTAGCAAATTCGAGATAGCCATATTCCACCGGGAGATCCGGAAATCGTGTTTTCAGATTGTCCGAAAGGGTAGCAAATTGTGTGACGGCCCGCTTGTTACGACTTCCGTGACCGCAGATCATAATGCCAAGTTTTTCCGTCACGCTGGGCTCCGATCCCAGTGACTTCGGGTGGTCGAAGTGCTGATTCTCTGGTTCAATTTCATCTCATGGCGTCCTTGTTTGTATACAATCGTGACTGACCGGAAACTCGGATGAGTGTTAGTTCCCGGAAGTCGAATAAATTTATGTCTTGAGATTCAGATAAGGAAAGGCGGATAAGCCGTCAGAAAATAGAAATGTGAAGGCGATGTAGCCAGCAGCTCCGGACTTAATCCCCGACTTGGGTCAATTGCACCGGACTATTTTCAGTTCCTCAAGTGAACGCTGCGTATTGGTTTTCTATACTTTTTCCTTTTATCTGTTGTTTGACCTGCGGTTTGGCAGGGCCGGGTAACTTTAGAATTCAATTCCAATCTGTGCTTTGACACCGGAGCGGAAGGGATGTTTGATCTGCGTCATCTCGGTAACGAGATCGGCAATTTCGATGAGTTCTTCCTTGGCGTTACGGCCGGTAATGACGACGTGCTTGTTTTCCGGTTTATTTTTCAGGGTGTCCAGGACATCCGAGAGATCGAGATAGTCGTAGCGCAGGACAATATTGAGCTCATCTAACAGCACAATCTTAATATCGGGATCTTTAATGAGGGTTTTTGCGTATTCCCAGGCCGTATTAGCCGCCGCAATATCCCGCTGCCTGTCCTGGGTATCCCAGGTAAACCCTTCACCCATGGCCCGCAGTGTCACCTGCTCAGGGAAATGATCGAGGACGCTGCGTTCCCATGTTTCCCAGACCCCCTTGATGAACTGAACAATTCCGACATTATATCCATGTCCAAGGCAACGCATAATCAAACCGAAAGCTGCGGTGGATTTGCCTTTGCCCTTGCCCGTATGAACGATTAACAGTCCTTTTTCGACTGTTTTTGTTGCCAGAATTTTATCCCTCGCTGCTTTTTTCTTGCGCATTTTTTCAGCGTGGCGCTGGTCCAGCTCTTCTTCTGTCATGAAATCGGTTTTCTTGGCCGACATATGGTCCTACTCCTTCAAGCAGATGAATTATGGCACAAATCGTGGATGTCGCGGTAGGCTGAATTTGACCTGGGGTGCCAGATATCGCGATCGATGGCTTCCTTAAATCGTGCGGCCATTTCATTTAATCCCGCAGGGTTGGATTGCAGGATAAACGCCCGAACCTCTTCGTCTCCGAGATAAGCATCATAAGCCATTTGAAAATGATGATTCTTCACAGCATTTGTCGTAGCGGCAAAGGCGAACAGATAGTCGACTGTGGCCACCATTTCGAATGCGCCTTTATATCCGTGACGCATGACACCTTCGATCCATTTCGGGTTTGCGACACGTGAACGAACGACCTTGCCGATTTCATAGTCGAGTGTATTAATTTTCGGACGTTCCGGCCTCGAATGATCATTGTGATAGACCTGAGGCGTTTCTCCCCTGATATGAGTTACAGCAGCGGTCATGCCGCCTTCGAACTGGTAGTAATCATCGGAGTCCAGGAGGTCGTGTTCGCGATTGTCCTGATTTTGCACGACGGCCTCCAGAGTTTCCAGTCGTGTTCGAAACTGTTGCTCTTCAGATTGACCGTGAACGCCGGAACCATAGGCGTACCCGCCCCACTCTATATAGTTTTCTGCGAGTTCGGATTGTGCTTCCCAGAATTTTTCGTCAATGAGGACCTGAAGACCGGCCCCGTAAGCACCTGGTTTCGATCCGAATATGCGGAACGATGCCCGACGGGCGGCTTCGTCTTGGGGTAAACCGGATTGTATCAATCGCTCGACTTCGGAATTTTTGTTGCCTTTGATGGGGTTTTGATCATCCTCTTCTTCTTCAAGATCGGCAATTGTCCGAACGGCTGAATCAAAAAGGTCGATTTGAGTGGGAAAAGCATCGCGGAAGAAGCCGGAAATACGCAGAGTGACGTCAACTCTCGGGCGGCCGAGTTCTGCAGATGTGATGACTTCAAACCCAGTCACCCGACCATTGGCCGTATCCCACACGGGCCTGGCCCCGATCAGGGCAAGAGCCTGGGCTATGTCATCGCCGCCGGTTCTCATGTTTGATGTACCCCAGACCGACAATCCCATCGTTCTGAGCCAGTTTCCATGATCTTGAACGTGACGTTCCACGAGAAGTTCAGCAGAGCGTCGCCCGAGTTCCCAGGCCGTGGGTGTCGGAACGGTCCTGTTATCCACGGAATAAAAATTGCGCCCCGTCGGCAAGACATCTATGCGGCCGCGTGTCGGAGCACCGGAGGGGCCGGGGGGCACGAATCTTCCGTCCAGAGCTTTGAGTGCGGAGTTAATTTCCTGCTCGCCACTCTCGACCAAGCGAGGATCGATGTCCTCGGTGATTTCCCTGAGAACTGTTGATGCCAGGGGAAGATCCGGATGATGATCCCGTGTTTCAACGAGTTCGAGCGCATAAAGTTCAAGGCGCTCAACCGTATCTCCGTGGCTGCGCCAAGTGTCTCCGGATAGTTTTACTAGAGCTTCCGGTCGCGGGCCTTCCCATGGATCTCCAAACTCGCAATCCAGGGGATCGAACTCACCAAGCTTTAAGTCCTCCGCCAGGGCTCTTAACAGCGATGGCTTCTGCTTTTGGCCGATCCCGCGGGGGAGCCGGGTTAGGGAAACAAGCAACTCATGGCGCTGGCGTTCAACCGGTGGGCGCCCCAGTATGTGCAAGCCATCGCGGATCTGGGCTTCCTTGAGTTCGCAAAGGTAAGTATCCAGGATGTTCAGTGTTTCTGCTTCAGACAATTCTTGCGTAAGTCCGCAGTCCGCTGCAATTTCCGATGATTGGCTGAGAGTTAGAATCCGCTTTCGTAGAAGTTTTGCCCTTCTCTGGTCCATGCCCATTGCAAGATAATATTCATCAATCAGACCTTCGAGTTCCTGATGCGTGCCGTAACTTTCAGCTCGTGCGATAGGCGGAGTAAGGTGATCAATTATAACCGCGGTCGACCGCCGCTTGGCCTGGGCTCCTTCCCCGGGATCGTTGACAATAAACGGATAAACCAGGGGTACGGGTCCCAATGCAATTTCCGGATAGCAGGTCTCGGAAAGGGCGACGGATTTTCCCGGAAGCCATTCCTGGTTCCCATGCTTGCCGTTCTGAATCACGCAATCGGCGTTGAAAATATCACGAAGCCATATATAGAATGCGAGATAGTTGTGGGGCGGAACCAGGTCAGGGTCGTGATAGCTGTCTTTGGGATCAATATTGTAGCCCCGTGCCGGCTGAATGGCCATCACAACGTTTCCAAACTGGTGTACCGCGAGCTGGAAGGCTCCCTCGGAGACATAAGGATCGTCGGCGGGGATACCCCAGCGTTCCGTGATCTCGGCGACAATTTCCGGGTTCAATGTCTCGAGGAAGGATTGATAACTTTCCAGAGTGAGCCATTGTTCCGATCGCCTCGGCGGATTTGACAGATCGTTAGTCGGACCTGTTTGAAGGATATCCATAATTTCCTGCCCGGTTGCGGGAACAGGATCGACATGATAGCCGGCGCTGTTCAAGGCGGCTAATAGTACTTGCGTACTTTCCGGAGTATCAAAGCCGACGCCGTTCGCCAGGCGTCCATCCCGGTTGGGATAGTTGGCGAGGATAATGGCAATCTTTTTCTCGTGATTAGTGATCTTGCCCAATCGGGCCCAGGCTGAGGCGAGGGCACAGGTGAATTGAATGCGGTCGTCTTTTTCCTGATAACTTACAATCCGTGTCTGGACATGTTCCAGGCGGTTGGAGAATTTTTTAAATGAAAGCGCCCGCGTGATAAGCCGGCCATCGATCTCAGGTAGGACCACGTTCATGGCCAGGTCCCGGGCCGTCAAACCCTGGGTCTGTTCCTCCCACGTTTGCTCATCGGAACCTGAGAGTATGACCTGCAGGACCGGACAATCAGGGCCAAGGAGAGGATTAAACCCTTGCGGGTCTCCATAAGCTGATACGGCGAAACCGGTAGTGTTCAAAATGACATCCGGCCTACTTTCCTGAAACAGGCCTTCAACAATTTGAGCAGAGAGGGGATCTTTCAGACTGCCGACAAATATTGGCAATGGATTCATTCCCTGCCGGCAAAGTTCCGTGATGAGCGCCTTGATGGGGGAGAAATTATCGCCAATGATTAGCGCCCGGTAAAATATAATAGCCGCAACTGGGGCGTTGGCCGTCCAGAACGGTTTGAGGTCGGGAACCTTCGGCAGGTCCAGTTCAGGCCAATAGAGACCGGCGCTGAGTAACTTCACCGCGCCTG
>JBPCWG010000188.1:0-10875 GCA_051009705.1 Methyloligellaceae bacterium
AATATGCCTACCGGAACAAGCAATCGGAAAGCGATCCGGGAAAAGAAATCCGGCTGCAGCGGGTACGCTCCGTCATTGCCCCCCCGGGTATCAAATATCGCCACCAGGGCGAACGCCTTGTTAATTCCGGTTTCGTGGAAATTCAAGGAAAGGCCTGGAGTGGCGCAGGTTCCATTGCAAAAGTAGAACTTTCCATCGACGGGGGACAATCCTGGCAAGTCGCTCAGCTTGGTGAAGCTCCCGGCTCCTTTGCCTGGACGCCCTGGACATTTGCCTGGCAAGCCAGACCGGGAACTTTTGAACTTCTGTCGCGGGCAACCGACAACCTCGGAAACTCGCAACCGTTCGAGGCGGACTGGAACTATCTGGGAATGGAGAATAATTCCATCCAGCGCGTATCCGTGATTGTCGCCGGGACGCCGTGATACTCTTTCCCGGTCAGTGCGGTACTTTCTCCCAGCGCCGGTCCGTGACACTCTTGTAAGCCGTGTCGATAACCCGCATCATTTTCAGACCGGCCTCAAAATCGAATTTAAACGGAGTATCCTGAACCACGTGCGACAGAAACTCTTCCCATCCGGTTCGGAAACTGTGTACGAAAGGTGTCGTATCCTTGACGGCTTGCCACTGTTTTTCAAATTTCATCGACTGCCTGTTCTCGGGATCAAAGTAAGGTTTTGGGGTGTCCTCCAGGGACTGGGTAAAGCACTCATGCAGTGTCGCCACTGCCGATCCCCGTCGCCCGTCAACCTGGATGGTCATCAAGTCTTTCCGGTAGACGCGCGTTGCCCATGATGTTGACAACTGTACCGGTGTTCCATCGGCCAGTGTCATGAACGCATTCACACTGTCCTCAACATCGACCCTGAAATTTTTTCCGTCCTCATCCCAGCGCTCGGGGATCAGCGTATTCGCCTGACAACAGATTTCGGCGATATCGCCAAACAGATGATGAATGATGGAAACCCAATGGGGAAACATATCCAGGAGAAGACCGCCACCATTTACTTTCTGGTAGTTCCAGCTCGCCCGTTGGCTCGGGCGATCCTGACCGTCGAACACCCACCAACCGAAATCGATTTTTACCGCCAGCAAGGGGCCGAGTGTTCCGGCTTCAAGGACTTGTTGCAGCTTTTTTAAGCCGGGCAGATAGATCTTGTCGACAACAACACCGTTTTTTAATTGGGATTTTCGGGCAGCGGTCACCAGTTTCTCGGCATCATGGACAGTTTGGGCCAGAGGCTTTTCCGTATAGACATGCTTTCCGGTGTCAAAGGCCCGACGAACGCGATCAAGGCGGCCGCCCGTATTCGCGGCATCGAAATAGAGTGGATAATCCTTGTTTGCCAGGGCCCCTTCCAGGTCCGTTGTCCAATTTGTGAGACCGTATTTATCGGCAACTTCCTTCAATTTGGCATCGTCACGGGCTAGCAGAAGCAAGTCGGGCACAATTCGATCCCCATTTGCAAGTTTCAGACCGCCTTCGCGAATAATGGGTACAAGTACATGGCTCAGATGTTTGGTATTGGTGACACCTCCTGTCGCGCCATTTACGATGATCCCGATACGCCGGGTTCGCTCTGAATTTTCAGTCATATGGTTCGTCTATTCCGTCAAAAAATTAGTGTAACTGTTGCTGTTGCCCTTTTCGTTCGGGTAGCGCCTGAAACAGATTACATAAGAGGACTCTATCTGTCTCCCCTATCCTCGTGAAGTCTTGTTACGACTCAGAAACATCCTGTCTTGTCAATTGACACCTGTCCTGTATCCTGGACGCATGATAAATAATCTTTCATCCCTTGAACCGCGTGTCGGTCAGTGGCTCGCAGATCGATCCGACGACATGATTGATCTGCTGGAAACCCTTGTGAACATCGATAGCGGCAGCTATGACAAGGCCGGCGTCGATGCCGTCGGTATGGAACTTTCCAAATTCCTGAAGTCCTACGGGATTGAAACCGAGACGATCCCCCTTGAAAATCACGGCGATGCCATCAGAGCCTCTTCCGGTCAATCAAGTTCAAACCGGCCGATATTGCTCATGGGCCATCGTGACACGGTCTTTCCCAAAGGTGAAGTGAGCGCACGCCCCTTCAAAATCGAAGACGGTATTGCTTACGGGCCAGGCGTCGCTGATATGAAGGCCGGACTGGTCATCAACAGCTTTGTGCTGGCCGCGATGGCGGAACTCGGTGAAGATGCCCCTCTCGTCGCCTGCCTCTATACCGGCGATGAGGAAATCGCCTCTCCTTCCTCCCGCCCGATTATCGAAAATGAAGCCCGAAACGCGCGGGTGGTCTTCAATTCCGAACCCGGGCGTATGAATGGCAATCTCGTATCTTCACGAAAGGGCGGTACTTTCTACAGGGTAGAATTCACCGGAATTCCGGCGCACTCCGGTTCCCAGTACGAAAAAGGACGCAGTGCAATCGAGGCGATGGCGCGAAAAATACAATCATGGCACGGTCTCTCGGACATCGAAGCCGGCATTACCGTCAATGTGGGCCTGGTCCAGGGTGGGAAATCCATCAATATGGTTGCACCCGTTGCATCCTGTGAAATCGATGTGCGGTATCCCGATATGGATACGAGGGATCATATCCAGAAGCGCATAAAAGAGATCGCTGATAAAACGGACATAGAGGGTACGACGGCCGAACTGCAGATTATGGGTGAATTTAATCCCCTGGTTGAATCCGAGGGAGCCAAGAAACTTCTAGAAACATATTCAGGCGTGGCCCGGGAACATGGCCGGGAGGTAACGGGTGAATTCACCGGAGCCTGTGCAGATTCGGGATTTGCAGCCGCAGTGGGCACACCCACACTTTGTGCGACCGGTCCTATCGGAGGCAATGTGCACACGCCGCAGGAATATCTCGAGGTCAAATCCGTACTGGAACGGGCACAGCTACTGGCGATGACAATTTTGCGCCTGCCTGACGATCTCTGACCTAATTTTCCTTACCGGCCTGGGACAAACAATATTCGGCAATTTCCGCGTGAGTGGCAAACCACACCTTGTCATTGCGCTTGATATGATTGATCAGGCCTTCAAGCTCGATGATACGTGACCTGTGGCCGACAATGTGGGGGTGCATCGTCAGAAGAAACAAACCCTTCTCCTGCAGCGCGCCGTCAAACTCCGCCTTGAAAATATCGAAGACATCCCCGGGTGGCGTATAGGGACGGTAAGGCGAGAAACGGTCCATCATCAGATAAGGCGCATCATCCCGAATCCATTCAACCGGCAATTCAACAATGCCAGTTGCCTCACCTTCTTCCAGAAGTTCATAGGGTTCATCGTCGGCCATCAGGGAAGAATCGTAGAGGAGCTCCATTTCCCGGCAGATTTTCAAAGTATACGGGCTGAAGTCCCATGAGGCGGTGCGAATTCCGACCGGCCGCTTGCCGGTAATGTCTTCCAGAACATCGGCGGCTCGGAACTGCAGATCACGCTCATCTTCGAGTCCCAGTTCACTGTTGAGTTCGTGAATCCAGCTGTGCAGGCCAATTTCATGCCCCTCGGACACAATGCGCTGTTGTTCCTCCGGGTAAAGCTTGGCAACAACAGCGGGTACGAAAAAACTTGCTTTGATGTCATGACGAGCCAGTAATTTCAGAATGCGGGGGACCGCCACCCGACTGCCATATTCACCTGTCGAGAGCTTGCCCGGCGAGTGATCCCCATAGCGCAGGGTTTGCGTTTCATGATCTGAATCGAACGAGAGCGCAACGGCAACTTCTGCCCCGTCTTTCCAAACCGCGGGTTTGAGGGATCTGCCTGCGCGAATCCTGGATACGATGGATTGCCATTTCTCATCCGGCCATTGCCAGGGCTCTTTCTTTTCTCCGCTGGTCAATTTGATAACCTCCCCAGAAAATCAATTCCATCGCCTGAAGCACGAAAAGTGAGCAGACAATATTTTAAGACTTATTTGACGAACAGATAACCCAGTATCGCTCCCGCCAATGGAAAATACAGAATGTTGAACTTGAAGGGTATGGCCTGGACCAGTCCGGGAATTAGCGTCAGACCCGCACAGGCAAGAGCGCAAACCAGAGCTGCGGTCAAAGTCGATGGCGATGGCCGGGCTGTATCTTTAAGTATTTCCGCGCTGACCAGTCCGACGACCCAGACAAGGATGGCAAAAATCACGGCATAAACGAAGAGCCGCAGATCACCTCCAATCGGAATATAACGAATAATGTGCGGTGCGATAAACCAGGATGCTGCGACCTGCAGCAAAATCAGGACGATACGCGGCAACATAAGAACTCCCCCAACAACCCGTTTTTTCGACGACACATCCGGCCGGTTAAAAATTTTTATCACAAGTTGGTAGGCTGTACCATTTCATAAATGCAATTTGCCGTTATCTGATGTACATTCTAGCAAGTTTGGGAATGAACCGGCAGGCCCTGAAGCGTCATACCGTGAATCCAATTTCCAATGATGATGATAATTAACAAATACGAGGTTGGGTGATGGGTAAATCCCTGTCGGAAATTTGGCGATCTGGAATTATCGGTACGTTCCTGGCGGGCCTGACATTTCTGCTGCCGGTTACGCTCACGGTTGGGATTATCATCTGGATCGCCAACTGGTTCAGAAGTGCGCTCGGCCCGAATACCTTCTTTGGAGATTTGCTCACCCAGGGTGGTGCACGACTTGTCGGACCGGAACGCGAATATGCCGCCTACGGTCTGGGTATCCTTATTACGATTCTGGCGATCTGGCTCATTGGTATTTTCATCAGATCCCGGGCGAAGCATCGACTTGAAATGACCCGCGACTGGTTCTTTAACCAGATGCCTATTTTCCGAACAATCTATAAGCCGGTACAACGTGTTGTCAGCCTGATTTCCGAGGATAGTTCCAAGGAGTTTTCAGGTATGACCGTGGTGCGGGTACAATTTGGCGGTGAAGACGGTGCCGAAGTTCTGGCCCTGCTTACAAGCGACCAGGTTTTTAGTGTCAACAATGAGGAAAAAGTACTCATCTATATTCCGACGTCACCGGTCCCCATGTCCGGAGGATTGCTCCTTGTGGCACGAAAAAATGTACACCAGGTTGAGGGCATGAAAGTCGATGAACTCATGAAAATTTATCTTTCGCTCGGCGTATTGGCGACCGAAAGCGTACCCGATAGCCTGCTTGGGTCGAAAAGAACTTCGGAATCCCAGACTACGATCTCTCAAAACCCTCCGAGTTCCTGAACCCGCGAGTTTGCCGCCACAGGAACAAAGAGACGGGATTTATGAATCGTCGATACCGAGGCGCAAACGCCGATTCTGACGTCCCTTGTTTTCGACTTTCAATATCTTTACCGGCCTCGACTGACCGGTCGATTTGAGATGGGTGCCGCCACAGGCCTGCTGATCGAGACCGGCAATATTGACAATCCTCACCATGCCGTCCTCGAGACGCGGCGGCGCCACAGTCTTGCTGCGAAACATGCCCGATATCGCGTTGGCTTCATCCCAGGACATATAGTTCTGGTTAACTTCAAGACCGCTATTGATCGCGTCATTGAAATCCGGCTCAAGAGCCCTGAGTTTGGCGTTGTCCGCTCCGGGAAGATCAAAATCGAGCCTGAGGGTTCCATTGTCCGCAAGCTGGGCACCTGTGAGCAGAGGGTTGCCGAAATTCTGAAAAACGATGGCATTGGCTATGTGGGCCAATGTGTGCAGTTCGCACATGAGATTGCGGAATTCCGAATCAATACAAAGGCTGGCCATCCCGTCCAGTTCGACGTCCGAATCGATCATGTGCCAGAGACCGGCCGCATCTGATTCAACCCGCGTGACCTGATAGCTCTGGTTCGCGACAGTGACCGTACCACGGTCTGCAAGCTGACCACCACCACCCGGAAAAAAGGGAGAATCTTCAACCAGAACCGCGCCTGGCTTCGCCTTTATTATTCTACTCTCAAGCTCAATCGTATCGGGATTATCGTGGTAAAATGCACGGGTCATGGTCAACTCCACATCAAAGAATTGCATCTGTATAAAAACCGCTAAGTTCGCAGATTTTTTCCGCAAACGCCATATCTGTCAAACTCGTTCAGAAAAGGTTCATGTTCAAAACGCTTTAATCAGAATTCAGCTGCATGTCTTGCCTAGTCCGCGAGATGAAGAGACCAACACAATTGGCCAGAGGCGAATAAAATGAACATGGCAACTATCGCACTCGTTGATGACGATCGAAATATTCTTTCCTCTCTCCGCATGGCTTTCGAATCCGAAGGTTACAAGATCAACACATACAATGATGGCGCTTCGGCCCTGAACGGTATGTCCACCTCCCCGCCGGATCTCGCGATCCTGGATATCAAAATGCCGCGCATGGATGGAATGGAGCTCCTGAAAAAAATTCGGAAAAAATCACTTCTCCCGGTTATTTTTCTTACATCCAAAAGCAATGAATCCGATGAGCTATATGGGCTGAAAATGGGTGCGGATGACTATATCTCCAAACCATTTTCGCAGCGCCTGCTGATCGAACGGGTGAAAAGCATTCTCAAACGCGCCCAGCCCCGGGACGCGAACGGTGCGCTCAGCTCTAAGTCAAAGATTATCGAAAGGGGCAAACTGCGCCTGGATCCGGAACGCCATTCCTGCACATGGGATGGAAACGGAATTAAGCTCACTGTAACGGAGTATCTCATACTGCAGGTACTGGCCCAGCGTCCGGGCGTCGTTAAGAGCCGTGATACGCTGATGGATGTGGCCTATGAAGATCAGGTCTACGTGGACGATCGCACAATTGACAGCCACATCAAGCGTATCCGCAAGAAATTCAAGAATATCGATGACGATTTCGACAGTATCGAAACACTCTATGGAATTGGCTATCGATTTACCGAAGTCTAAATTGATTTAACAATTATCCATCTTCCTCCCGACGACTAAGACACCCCTGTGGAATTGCGCTCTACAATTCTGCAGGGGAATTTTTTATTTGAAACGCAGTTTCACTCTGATTAGTTCTTGACACATTCGGCTTGATCAAGCCCAATGCGAATGCCATAAATTCATCGAGAAAATAAAAAATCTTATTGGGAGAGTACGCCCTATGGCTGCTGTTTTGATTACCGGGGCTAACCGCGGTATTGGTCTTGGTCTTGTCCGCACATATTTAGCGTCCGGCTGGCAGGTCATTGCCACCTGCCGGAATCCGGATTCCGCGACAGATCTTCAAAATCTAAAAAACGGTGCTGGCGATGACCTCAATATTATTGCCCTTGATGTCGATGACCAAGATGGGATCGACCGTGCCGTTAAGGACCTTGATGGCGTGCCTGTCGATGTTCTCATTAACAATGCGGGGATTGTTGAACAGGAGGGGTATGGATCCGGTGCCTATGAAGGTATCGACGATCCTGACCTGCGAAAATATGACTACCCCCAGTGGGAAGCGATCCTGCGAACCAATGTACTGGGGCCGGCTCGCATTTCCGGCTCATTCGTTGAAAATCTGAAAATTGGCGAAAATCCCCGGATCGTGATGATGACCTCGGGGCTGGCATCCATTGCCAATACCAGGCAGGCGGGGCGATATGCTTATCGAACCAGTAAAGCGGCCCTCAATATGCTAATGCGAAGTTCCGGCGAATGGTTTGAAAGCCTCGGTATAACCGCCGTCGCTGTTTCACCGGGCTGGACCCGAACCGATATGGGCGGACCCAATGCCTCGAATTCGATCGAAGAAGCCGCTTCGGGCGTTGTCAAGGTCATTGACGTCCTCACGAAAGAAGATGCCGGCAAATTCCTGAATTTCGATGGCACGACATTGCCCTGGTAAAATACGAATATTATTCTGAACTCAGGCTGGGAGATTTCACAGATGGCGCGCGAAGACGTAACCTTTCAGAGTGACGGGCTGAAGCTCGTAGGACATTTCTACACCCCCGACAATGTCGACCCTCCCTATCCGACGGTCATCATGGGCGGTGGCTGGTGTTATGTGAAGGAGCTTATTCAGCCGGAATATGCGGAGCATTTCATCAAACAAGGGATTGCCGCGCTGTCATTCGACTACCGCAATCTCGGTGAGAGTGAAGGCGAACCGCGCCAGCACATCAGTCCCTGGGACCAGATTTTCGATATCATTAATGCCACGACTTACGCGACGACCCGCGATGATGTGGACAATGACCGGATCGGGGTCTGGGGCATCAGTTATGCGGGCGGTCATGTGTTTCCCGTAGCGGCAATGGACAGTCGTCATCGATTGCTGATTTCAGTCGTTCCCATGATTGACGGATGGTATACAGCGCTCCGCGCCAATTCCAATGTGAGCCTCAGGGCCCACTGGGCACATATCGAGCAGGACCGGATTAATCGTTTCCAGACCGGCAAGGACGGATCCATCGCCCATTCCGCCCATCCTCATGACGAGCCTTCGGCCTGGCCGGCCCCGGAAACCTGGCCCGTATTCAAGAAATTCAAGGAAAGTGTCGCCCCCAACCACGAGCACTGGACGACGGTGCGAAGCGCGGAACTGGCTATGATGTATGACGTGCAACCCTTCATGAAGCGGATCATCCATCAGCCCGTGCTCATGGTTACGTCCTGGTATGACGACATCACCATGACCGAGCTTGAGGTTCCGGCATTCAATACAATTCCGAGCCCGCGCAAGGAACTGGTCCAGGTTGGCGGAGATGCCTCCCACATGTCCCTTTACGACAACCCGGATCACGTCGATATCGTCGGCAGGGCGTGTGCGGATTTTGCCAAAAAATATCTATAGTCAACGTTCCAACCGAATACTGAATGGAGTAAATAATGGATCTCGGTCTGAAAGGAAAAAATGCTATCGTAACCGGCGGCAGCCAAGGTGTCGGACTGGCCATTGCACAGGGACTTGCCCGCGAGGGTTGCAATGTCGCCATAGGTGCCCGCGGCAAGGAGCAGCTCGAAAAGGCCGCAGAAAGCCTTCGATCTCTGGAGGTGACCTGCGTCCCGGTCATTGCCGATTTCAGCACTTCCGAAGGATGCAGCAAATTCGTGGCGGATGCTTCCGCGCAACTGGACGGCATCGATATCCTGGTCAACAATGTCGGCGGCATGACCCCGGGTTCGATAGAATCCCTGACGGACGAGCAGTGGCAAGCATCAATTGACCTCAACCTCATGTCGTTTATCTGGACATCACGCGCCGCCCTGCCCCACCTCAAGCAATCAAGCGCCGGCCGTATACTCAATGTCTCCGGCCTGTCTGGAACTCAACTTCTACCCGGAGCCTGGACAACGACAATTGCCAACACCGGTATTCTCGGAATTACCAAGCAGCTCGCCAACGAACTGGCAGCCAACAACATCACGGTCAACTCAATCTGCCCGGGAACCGTTCGCACGGAAGCGTGGATGGGTCCGCGCGCTGATGCGATGGCCAAGGCGCGGGGTATGTCGTCAGATGAAGTGCGTGCCATGATGGCTTCATTCGCCATGCTCAACCGCCTTGCAGAACCGGAAGAAATCGGCGATGTCGCAGCCTTTCTGGTATCAGGCAAAAACTCTTATATGACCGGTACAACAGTAGAAGTGTGTGGAGGTTGGTCAAAATATCTCGGTTGACCGGTCCCTGACCCGTCAACAACATTGCGGATCTCGTACCCCAGGTATGAATTGCGCTGAAGGAACTCATTCTATGACCTCACTTTCACCAACGGTCGAAACCTACCTCAATACGGTCGCCGGGCAGGCTGTGCCATCCCGGTCCGGCGAATTCCTGGAAACACAAAACCCGTTCACCGGTCAGACCTGGGCCCGGATACCAGCCTGCAATGGCGAAGATGTGGACCACGCGGTCGAAGCTGCCCATAAGGCATTCACCGAGGGGGATTGGCCGGCCATGACGCCGACGCAGCGAGGAAAACTCCTGCGACGACTGGGAGATCTGATCAGTGAGAACGCCGACCGCCTGGCTGAGCTCGAAGTTCAGGACAACGGCAAGCTGATCGCCGAAATGGGCCTGCAGGTGCGTTATATCCCTGAGTGGTTTTACTATTTTGGCGGTCTGGCCGACAAGATCGAGGGACATGTCATCCCTGTCGACAAGCCGGATATGTTTAACTACACCCGCTACGAACCCTTAGGCGTGATCGGTTGCATCATCCCCTGGAATTCTCCTCTGTTGCTCCTGGCATGGAAAATTGCACCGGCGCTGGCGGCGGGAAATACGATCGTTGTCAAACCAAGTGAATTTGCATCCGTGTCGACGCTGGCAATAGCGGAACTTTTCGAGGAAGCGGGTTTTCCGCCCGGGGTATTCAACACGGTTACCGGACTCGGCGCCGACGCCGGCGGCCCCCTCGTAGAACATCCGCTGGTCCGCAAAGTCGCATTTACCGGCGGCGAAATGTCGGGGCAGCGGGTCTATGAATCCGCCGCCCGCGGCCTCAAAGGCGTGACCCTTGAGCTCGGCGGCAAGTCTCCGAATATCGTGTTTGAGGACGCCAATCTCGACAATGCGGTGAAGGGCGCGATTTCCGGTATCTTCGCGGCGACAGGCCAGACGTGCATCGCCGGATCACGGTTACTAGTTCAGAGATCCATCGTTGATGAGTTCTCGGAAAAGCTCGTTGATTTCGCAAAAACCGCCCGAATTGGTGATCCCATGAAAGAGGATACCCAGGTCGGGCCGGTGACCACCCGGCCCCAACTCCGGAAAGTTCTCGACTACATTGATGTCGGCCGCAGCGAGGGCGCGGAAGTGCTGCTTGGCGGCGGGACACCCGATACCCCTGAACTCGGGGATGGCTGGTTCGTGCAGCCGACCATCTTCGGCAATGTCAACAATCAGATGCGTATCGCCCAGGAAGAGGTTTTTGGACCGGTTCTTTCTATTATCCCGTTCGAGGACGATGA
>JBPCWG010000189.1:0-3963 GCA_051009705.1 Methyloligellaceae bacterium
TTCATGCAAAATTCCAATTTGTACAAAAATTCACGCATTTTTCACGCTTATGCGATTTTTTCTAAATAAATCGGGCTATCATATTGTGATCAATTAATATTTTATGAGTTTATGGGAATTGTTGGTCCGATTCGATTATTTCGGCCACTGATTGTTTGACAATTATAATTTCTAATGTGTCTCGGCGGTTAAAATGTCAGATTTCTCCAAAAGCAAGCTAACGATGTACCTTTTGGGACCGTTTCGCCTGGTCAACGCCAACGGAGATAATTGTACGCCGCGGGGACGGAAAAGTTGTGCCCTCCTGGCCCTTCTGGCTTTGTCTCCACACCACCAGCGGGCGCGGAAATGGGTGCAGGACAAATTATGGAGTGACCGGTCGCAGGAACATGGGGCTGCGAGTCTCAGACAGTGCCTCCGGGAAATTCGACGCAGCCTGGATTCGGATCATGTCTGCCTGCAATCTGATCGCAGTTTTTTGTCCCTCGACAAGCAGCGCATACAGATCGATATCGAAATTGGCGAATCTTCCAGAACACGGGATGATTTGGAATTACTCGAAGGATTAGAGGTCAAAGATCCAGAATTTGAAAACTGGTTACGCGACCAAAGGATGCGGTTTGAAAGCAGTTTCGACCTGGTTGAGCCAAACTTCTCTGATCGTCCGGCTCCGCGCCGGCCACGTGAATTTTCTTCGCGCAAACCAACTAATCGTTTTCAACTCGTATTAACCAGCCGCAACAATGACACGTCTGGTGAAAGTCAGATAATTTCCGATAGTCTTGGAGACATAGTCGGAAAATCCTTATCGGAAATCGGTGCCATTGAAGTATTTGATCATCGTAATGTGTCACCAGCCGAATCCGAGAGCAATCTTACATATGACAATGCCCAGACTTTTGCACTGCAATCGGAAATCATCAATTCAGGTTCAGGGTCCTTGTGTCGACTGGCTCTAACAGCTCCCAAATCAAATCAGGTGATCTGGTCGACGGTAATACAGAAAAAAAGTTTTGTCGGTGTGAAAATCGATGATCCTGATATTCTTTGCGAGCTTAACCAGGTTGTCGATGTCACCCTCAGTGAATTCATTAGAAATACCTCGAGCAATGTTCAGGACAAAAGCGCCATGGCCTATTGCACCGAGGGAATACGGACATTGTTTAAGCTCGGGGACAACAATTTTCTCCAGGCGGATCAGTTTTTCGCTGAAGCTTATAGTCGCGATGAACGTGGAATCTATCTAGCCTGGCGGGCGTTCTTGAGAACCTTTCTTCTTGCCGAAAGACAATATACATGCCGCGAAACAGTTGTCGACGAAGCCATCGAATACATGAATCTGGCTATCGAGAAAGAACCATATAATTCCCACGTACTTGGTCTTTGCGCCCATGTTCAGAATATTGTCCGGCGATCCTATTTTGACGGCTACGAGCTTGCAAAAAGAAGTACGGAACTCAACAAGGCAAATTCCCTGGGCTGGGCCTGTCTCGGTGTTGCAGAAAGCTATCTCGGTCGAACCGAGCATGGGTACAGAAACACACGGTTGGCAAAGAAAATTGCCGGAATGGCCCCGTTCAAATATCAGATTGATGCGCTCTGCTGTATCACGGGCACGATGGCAGGTGAATTTGACGAGGCGCTGCGATATGGCGAGCTAAGTCATACGTCAGCTCCACACTTTGCTCCTCCTCTGCGCTATCTGACCGCGCTCTACCTCCATGCCGATAATCCGGAGAAATCTTACGAGATGGTCGAAAAGCTCAGACAACTCGAACCTGATTTTTCCTATCAAATGTTGAAGGAAGAAAACTATCCAACCGCCGGCCTCCACAGATCCGAATTGCTCGATCTCATTCCGGGTCGCCAGATCTGAGCACGGGCAGGCGTCGATATTCCCGGCAATTCGAATTCAAGACAGACTTTCAAACCTGAGTTACTAGTTTCTCACGCCCGATGCCACAGCGTAGACACTAGATTTGCTCCGTTGCCATATATATGGAAGCAGGGCGGAAATGACGGCAAACAGCACAAACAGGTTTCCATATCCGTGGGCGAGAGCGAATCCGTGCAAGGGGGGTCCGCTTGCTGAACCCAGAAGTATGATTCCCGTCAACCAGCTTCCCGTGAGTTGCGGTGCATTGGAGACGACTTCGGATTGAATTTTTGCCGACAGCGGATTAATCGCCAATTCGAAAATAAACAAGCCTAGGAAAAACAGCGCTATATTATCTGTTTTCGACAGCATTAGTATCGCCAGAATCAGCGGAACGGCGATATAAATTAAAGGCCGTCCTTCTGGCTTTTTAATTTCTCCGATGGAAAAATATACGAGAACGATACCGCCGAGAAACTTAACCAGCGCCAGGGTCCAGATTGAAGCGTATAGAGACATGCCTCGCTCGAGGGCTTGGTGGATCACGAAGGCAAAGAATCCCACCTGCCCGACAAAGAACAAGTAAATTGTCAGCAATCCCGTCAGTTGCGCGCGGCTCCAACGTTCGCGTTTTTCCAGAACTGGAGTTTGCTCGGCTGGTTTCGCCTCTCCGCTTCGGTGTAAGAGAATTCCGCAAGTCAGCAGAGGTACGAGTACGACAATAAGATTTGAAGAGAGGGTTTGATAGGACGTGAACGCATTTGTCAAAAGAAGAATGGCTGTAACCAAACCGGCCAGTACAAGGATAAAGGCGAGACGTAAAGAAAAAGCGAAGGGACGGTATGGGAATTGAACCGCGGCCATGGTTCCAAAAAATTTGAGTATGCCGCAACAAAGGCCAACACAGAACCATCCGAGAAGTATCCAGGCAAAATTTCCCAGGCCGGATATAAGCACGCCGGCAAGAAACATGAAAGCGACGAGAACCAGAATTACCGGACGGACACTGCGAATCTGGAATGACGGCAATAGCAGAGACGTAAATAACTGGCCGATAACCAAGGCTGTCGTTATCCAACCGGCCATTGCGATTGTCGCATAGGAATCTGCAACAATGGCACTGATGATCAACGGGCTGAGATGTAAAGGGAGAGAACCGATCGAAGAGAGCAAACTAGCTCCCAAAAACGGATTTAGTTCCTTCCTCAACCCTGCAACCAGTTCCGTGTCATTCCTCATGAATTTTTTGAGTGGCTTTAACATATCTGATCTTTAGTTTTAAAAATCTCTTAGATAATTAACTGACAATAGTTTTAGTCTTGCACCCGCTCTTGTTTAGCGCGCTTGCGCCGCGCTGCCGCATAGCTCCCAACGGAACGTGATTCTTCCGTTGGATCGGTTCTGCGAATTGTGGAACGGTAGCCGTCCCAATCCTGCTGAGACATGCCGCCGCCTTCTTCGGTACGAGGGCCCAGACCAACAAATTCTTCATGGAGCAGGGATGAGTCGGCATAGCAATCTCTCCGAATCGGTCGAACCTGGAACAGGGGTTTGTCCCTGGGAATGAAAATTTCTCTATCAGTGCCCAGCAACCGAATATTGATGAACAAGGGGCAGGGCTGAAAGACATCGGTCTCGACAATACCTTCGTAGCACGCATAACTCTTGCTTTCCGGTACATTGGCAATGGGACCGATTAAGACACTCCAGTCCGGGGCGCTGCTGACCAGATATCCAGACCAGATCTGAATGACTCCCGGGACGAATATGTTCGTCAGAAATGGTGGCGCGCATCCCTGTAGATCCTGCGGGGCATGGGTATCCCAATAGTCTACAAAATTCGCGTCCAAATGGATGCTGGAGAAAGAACACCACTCATCCTCATCATGAAAAAATATATCAACCCCGTCCCACAGTAATCGGATATCCCTCGGCGGAAAAATATTCCAGCCATAGGCTGAAGCCGTTCGAACAGGTTCACAATACTGAAAAGCAGCGCTCGGCAAGGTACCAAGAGCTGCTTTGTCTGATCTTAGGGGAGGAATGGCGGCTTCATAGATCCTATGAAATGTAACGGTACGATCCAT
>JBPCWG010000190.1:0-8180 GCA_051009705.1 Methyloligellaceae bacterium
CCAATGTGAGAAATTTAAAAGAACGAATTATTCCCATTTTTTCCTCCCTGGATAATTTATCTGCGAATTCAGAAACTTTAGAATTTTCAGTTAATTCCATTTATCGATATTGATATTGATATTGATATTGATATTGATATTGATATTGATACTGATACTCGCGCTTCTCACGACAAATGGTCAAGACCTTAATTCTCACACCTCTCTTATAGAATATTGCTCTCCTTTGGGAGCTACAAATATTCAGTGGACCATAACCAACAAGATCGTCAGACCCAACATTCTGCAAAATTATTCAAAATCCAAATCCGCCACAGGGTTGGTGTGCTGAATAAAATAAATATCAACCCGGCCCAATACGCCAAAGTCAACATAAATTTCGTCACCGGGGACAACATGATCAAGACCTGTACAAGTCCCTGTCGCTACAATTTCACCTGCCTTGAGACCGCGACCAAGCCTTGATTGTTGGTTGGCCAACCAAACGAGCACGTTTATCGGATCACCAAGTGCGCGCGCTCCGGCACCCGCGCCTTTGGCTTCACCGTTAATATATACGCGCACTTCATGTTCCGGTAAATTGAGGGCGTGCCAATTTTCAAACCAGGCTCCGACTGCCAGAGCCACATTGGCGCTACCATCTGCCGTTGAAAGTAAACGGCCACGTCCAGCCAGTCCCCCTTTGGTGCGTGATCCCACAACTTCAACAACACCCGCAACGGCACTTATCGCCCCGATGACTTCTTCGCGCCCATAGGCTTCCGCACGCGCAGGAAGTGCCGCCCCCAACCGGAAAGCAAACTCTCCTTCAATGGCCGGCATTTGACAGGGGGCTATGTGAATCTGTGCCGGGCTGTTAAAAACGAATTGATCGAGTAACGCGCCCGAAGATGGTTCAGTGGTATTGAGTATCTGCTGTGCTTCTTTGCTGGTCGAACCCACCTTGAAGCCGCAGGAAGTCATTCCAGACAGAGCAATAATCTGGTGCTGCAATTTGTAGGCCGACTCATTGGTTTTCGGGAGTTCATCCTCTGCAATTTCAATGACAGTTCCGTTCGCACGTGCATCCCACAATCGCCGAGCAAGGCTGGTCATACAAACTTATCTGGTTGTGCCGGAGCAACATAAGGCAGGCGTGCCTTTGCTTTCGTATCCGCGGCACCGGCATTACGGATATATCTTTCACCGTCATCAAGTCGGACGATATTTACATAGGTCGGTTCACCAGCGGTCGTTTTGTGAACGAACAGACGGCGACGTTGGTCGGCCTCGATCTCTTTATAAAGTTCTTCAGGATCAAATTTATCAAACAATATGGCTTCCAAATCAGATTGAACATCTTTGTAGTCTGCATTCCCTGCGAGATTAGTCAGTTCAAGAGGATCATCGTCGAGATTGTATAAGAGCGTATCCACACCCTCCAGCCACATGAGTTTATACGCACCTTTCTTCACCATTTTGCTCGGACCTGTCGATCCATCAGCTGCGAACTCGGAAATCGCGACATCATCTAAATCGCTCGAATTTCCTTCAAGAGCATCAACGAGAGAATTTCCATGCACAGGGGCTACAAAATCACGAAACGACGACGTATTGGCGATATCAAGTAAGGTCGGCATCAAATCGATCAGTGAAACATTTTGCCTGACGCGGGAAGATTTCCATCTTCCCGGTGCGTGCAGGATCAAAGGAACTTTGGCCGCCCATTCAAAGAAATGTTGTTTGAACCACATTCCCCGTTCACCCATCATTTCTCCATGATCCGCAGTGAGGATGACGACGGTATTGTCAGCCAGTCCGGTTTTCTCGAGCACAGAAAAAAGTCGGCCAATTTTTTCGTCGATATAGGAAATCATTCCATAGTAACCGTGCCTGGCCATCCGACGATGTTCGTCGGTGACCGTGAACTGGTGTCGCGCCTGGCAGTAATGCAAGTTAAGGCTCAAATGATCCATTTCGCTTTCAGCGAGAGGAGGCACTGACGGACTTTCGATACTGTCGTGATCGTAAAGGTCCCAGTAATTCTGACCGATAACAAAGGGAGAATGGGGGCTGGTAAAAGACACCGTCAACATGAAGGGGCGGTCATCATCCATCCGCGCAAAATCATAGAGCGCTTGCTGGCTGGCATACTCGACTTCGTCGTCGTAGTCCATTTGCATGGATCGAATGCACGGACCGGATTCAATAATCGGGGCCATGGTCAAATTCGTCGGACGATATTCTCGGCCCTTGGACCAGTCGACAGTCCATGCAAAATTGGCGGGATAAATTTCTGTTGTGTGACGTTTTTCATATCCGTGCAATTGGTCGGCGCCAACAAAATGCATTTTGCCCGACATCTCTACACGATATTGCATGTCCCTGAGATAGTGAGCCCAGGTTGGTATGGTCGAATGAAATTCGCTGGCGTTGTCATACATGCCAATTGAAAACGGCAGCATACCCGTGTGAAGAGATGCCCTTGACGGCCCGCACATTGGCAGGTTGCAGTAGCAGTTCTCAAAAACGACTCCTTCACTTGCCAGTCGATCAATATTCGGAGCAATTGTCGTTTTATTTCCATAAACCCGAAGGGCGTTGGCAGCGAGTTGATCGGCCATAATAAACAGAATATTTGGCCTATCAGCATTCATGAATAACACCTGTCAATTTAATGGATGGTATATGCTTTGTGAATCTGACCGATCTCCATTCTTCGTGTAGAGTCACTCATCGGTCCGATTCTATTGTATTGTTCTCGCTATTCGATGCGCATTCCCAGTTTTTTGAGTGTGTCATCAAATATCTTGTACTGGGCACCTACATAAGATTTGGTCTCATCCGGTGACATGATCGTAACGATATTGCCGAGACCTTTTGTCATGCGGTTCCAAGCCCTGTCTTTTTTCATGTTTTGAAGAATTTCCTCCCACTTGCTGACAATATTTTTGGGAAGGCCGGGTGGTCCGTAAACAGCGGACCAACCTATAATTTTCTCCAGATCCGGGTGTCCGACTTCCTTGGCCGTTGGCACGTCCTTGATTATCGGTTGGCGATCGGATGTCGTTACCACAAGGGCGCGAAGTTGGTTAGCCTCAAGTGCCCCGGCAACAGCTGACAGATTCTGGAATGAAAAGTCCACCTGACCGGCGACCACAGCGGCCCGGGCTTTCCCGCCGCCTTTAAAAGGTACGTGGGTCAATTTCTGGAAATCTGTGCCCATGGTATTACTCATAACAGCCGCGGCAATGTGCAACAGCGTACCCACACCGGCTGAGCTGTAAGTCAGTTCGCCTCCGGCCTTAATCTTCTTTTCAAAATCAGCGAATGTTTTGATTTCGCTTTTTGCATTTACGACCAAGACAAATGGATTAATTTCGATCAGGCCGATCATCGTAAATTCATCCCATTTATACGGGATCGTCTTGTTCATTGCGGGGACGCCCATCTGGCTGCCCACACGTGCCGATAACAAGGTGTAGCCGTCGGGTTTTGAGTTTTTGACGAAATTCGATCCAACGACTCCCGCGGCACCCGTTTTGTTTACAGCAAGGATAGGTTGCCCGAGATATTTTGGTGCAGCACCGGCCAACATCCGTGCTGAAAGATCAGATGCCCCTCCGGGTCCATAGGGCGCGACGATTGTAACGGGGCGCTTGGGATAGTCTTCAGCAGTTGCCGACAAAGGTATCAATGCAACCATCATTGCGGCGAACAAAAATCCGACCGCAGCCTCAATCCATTTCATGATTTTCCTCCCTGAATGTGCACCTGTTCTCGGTGCGATTACGCGTTGTAAACATTAGCTGTTGACACAAAATTCTGATAATGTCAATATTAATTACAGGCTGCAATAAATATTAATTACCGCCTTCAAGGAATTTCCCCGGATGGGCCATGATTTAAATCCGAGCGTTATTATCCGCCGTGCGAACAGGTCACTGGTCCTGGAGGTGCTTGCGCGTCATGGAGAACTGGGGCGGGCATCCCTTTGTGCTGCAACTGGTTTAACGGCACCCGGACTATCCCGGGTGGTCCGTGAGCTTATCGATGCCGGCCTTGTCCTTGAGGAAACAAACAATACCAACAAAAAACAAGTAGGTCGTCCAAGTCCTTTACTTTCGATCAATCCAAGCGGGGCTTATGTCCTGGGTATAACGCTGTCGCTGAACAGATTGTCTATTGCTCTCTATAATGCTGCCCTTGAAAAGCTTGGGCAGAGGGAAATTTCAAACAGTACGGTCAACCAGCCAAAGCGTGTCATTCGTTCGCTGGTCAAAGAAGGCAAAGAACTTATTTCCGAGTATCTTCAGTCAACAAACAGACTTGCCGGAATCGGGGTTTCGATAGGCTTTCCTGTCCTTGAACCCCAATTAGAGGGTGGCATTGTCACATCCGAAGCCCTGGGTTGGCGGAATGTCCCGATCGCCGAGTTAATATCTAAAAGTTTCGACTTGCCGGTTAAATTCGAGCCCCGGCCCGTTTCCCTGTTACGTACGGAGATCGATCTGGCACAACGCCAGGATGAACAGTGCGTGTTCTTGATAAATTGTGCGGTCAAAATTGGTTGTACAGGCATGACTGGTGGGCAATTGCTGTTCAAGGAACAGGACTATCTCATCGATCTCATGCATGTTGCTTGTACGAATTCCACATTGCATTGCGAGTGCGGGCGCACGGGATGTCTGGGGCAATCGAGTGCGGGCGTGGGGGCTCTGCAAAATTACATGGGTGCCGAGTTTTCTGATAAATCGTCGGCCGAATATGGCTCTCTCTTAAAAGATCTTCTCAATAAAGCTCAATCAGGAGACGCGAATGCCCGACGGGCATTTCGCAAGTCCGGTGCCTATATGGCCAGCGGTGTTGATATTATCAGTGCGCTGTTCAGCCCCGATGCAATTCTGATATCCGGAGAAGTTGGGCGACAGCCGGACTTTGTAGCCGGATTACAGAAAAAACTGAAACAAATGAGTGGATCTGCGGCCGTGGATCGCATTCGAGTAAGCCGGGCTACGAGTGACCAGGCCGCCGCAAATATTGCCCGGCATGCATTCGTGCTTTCGCGCGACCTGGATTTTAAACGGTTCCATTTTTTGGAGCAAAATAACTAGGAACTGAAAAAGTTCTATGGGAGGAAATGTGTCCAGAAATAATTTGTGGGCAGGACTGCTAATGGCCGGTTTCGGAACGCTGGTCGTATTTGTACTCATTCCTTACGGGGTTGCAGAACCCAAACGAGTCAATTTTGCAGCTCTTTCACCATCTTATTATCCCCGTTTCGTTGCCTATGCTCTCATGATATTAGGCGCAGCGGTCGCCATTCGTTCATTTCTCAATCCGAGCGAAGATGCGAAATTATCAGACGACATCAGACCGGATGCCGTTCTGAGGACGACACTCTTTCTTGGGTTACTGCTGGTATTTGCCGCAACCGTATCGTGGCTCGGATTTATCGTGTCTTCATTTCTGGCGGCCATGGCTTCATTCTGGCTGGCGGGAGAAAAACGCCTTCACATCACGCTTCCTCTCGCCATTCTCGTTCCCACCTTGTTGTACTTCTTCTTCCTCAAAGTTGCGCGCGTTCCGATTCCACTGGGAATTCTAAAGCCATATCTGGAAGGAATCTAAACGATGGATATTCTTGCACAGGCTCTCGAACAGTTCGCAACTCTGCAAAATGTTCTTTTGCTCGGTCTGGGCGTTGTCATCGGTACGATAGTTGGTGCCATCCCCGGCATGACAACACCTATGGCGGTTGCTCTGACACTTCCATTTACGTTCACCCTCCCACCGGTAACCGGGATTCTTCTGCTGCTCGGTGTCTACAAAGGGGGACTTTACGGCGGATCAATAACGGCCATCCTGATCAATGCTCCGGGAACACCCGCCGCATCCTGTACCGTGTTGGACGGCTACCCGCTCGCCAGACGCGGTGAAGCCAGGAGAGCTCTTGATATCGCTCTTTATTCATCGTGCGTCGCGGACTTCATTTCCAATATTGCTCTCATTCTTTTTGCCGGAGTTCTGGCGGGACTGGCCTTGGCATTCGGAACACCTGAAGTGTTCACTCTGATCATGTTTTCGCTGACCATCATAGCTGGCGTATCGGGCAACCAACTTCTCAAGGGCCTGGGAGCGGCCTGTTTCGGATTGCTGCTCGCAACAGTTGGCCTCGACCTTGTTTATGGGACCAACCGATTTGTTTTTGGCGAAGTTAACATGATGAGCGGGCTAAATTTTATCCCGGTTCTCATTGGCTTGTTTGCCTTGCCGGAAATCATTGCGTCTTTTTCCCGGCTGGAAAAACCCCTGGAGCACAACCCCCTGGCTGGAGCAGCTGCAACGTTTGCTGATTTCAAGCACTGCTTCAAGTCCATCATACGTGGTAGTTTTATTGGTGTTATTCTCGGTGCAATTCCGGGCATTGGCGGCGCTCCCGCGGCATTTCTGAGCTATTCCGAAGCCCGGCGTAATTCCCCTGATCGAGAAAAGTTTGGAACAGGTGAACTTGAGGGCGTTGCCGCATCGGAAAGCGGAAACAACGGAACAGCCGGAGCGACGATGGTTCCACTGCTTGCGTTAGGTATTCCAGGAGATATAACCACGGCTATCATTCTCGGTGCCTTCATGATCCATGGTCTGCGCCCGGGACCGCTTCTGTTTCAGGACAATCTCAGCCTCATCTACGCACTGTTTATCGGAATCATGCTGAGTTCCATGTATCTGCTTCTTGTAGGCAAGCTGTCCATACGGCTCATCAGCAGAATCGCCGATATTCCCCAGCGCATACTTTTCCCGATCGTTCTCATTCTATGTGTCTATGGCGCCTATGCCGTCAACAATTCCATATTTGATGTGAGTGTCATGTTTGCCATGGGGGCTGTTGGGTTTCTCATGCGCAGTTTGGCGATCCCGGCTGCTCCATTTTTGATCGCATTCATTTTGGGTCCTCTGCTTGAAGACAACTTCAGACAGTCATTGTTATTGTCCAGGGGTGATTTCATGGTCTTTTTCAAAAGCCCTATTTGCCTGATGTTTTGGGCCCTTACTGTAATTGCGATAGGATTCACGGTCTGGAACAATCTGAAGAGTCAGAAAAGACCGGAACTGGCTGCAATAAAATCCAGCGAATGAGGTTGTTATCGTGATGGATGAAAGACCGGAATATATTGATAGTCCTGCGGCCTGGCTGGGACGGGAAATGGCACAAAATCCAGACCTCTGGATCCATACTCTGAACAACGAGCAAGTCAGTGAACTTGAGGAAGCCTGCAATAGTTTCCTGAATGATGGTCATCATCTCGGAACCATTTCCCAAAACAATTTCCCACTTCCGGAATTGCATGAAATTTTGACAAATATTCGAAGCGAACTTCAGCATGGCAAAGGATTTGTTCTGCTCAAAGGCTTACCGGTTGAAAACTATTCCATTGAGCAATGTGCAACAATTTTCTGTGGTATTGGCGCACATCTTGGAATAGCGCGATCCCAAAATGCCAAAGGACATATGCTTGGCCATGTCACCGATGTAGGTGCCGACCTTTCAAATGCAAATGTGCGCATTTATCAAACAGCCGAACGTCAGAGTTTTCACACGGACAGCTGCGATTGTGTCGGACTTCTATGTCTTAAGGCTGCGAAAGAAGGGGGAGACTCCCTCTTGGCCTCGACGGTCACCCTCTATAATGAAATGCAGAAACGGCGACCTGATCTACTGGATATCCTGTTTAAGCCCATCCCCACGGACAGACGTGGCGAAATCCCCGAAGGACAAAAATCCTATTTTGAAATTCCCGTGCTCAACTGGTATGAGGGAAGGCTGACCGGGCTTTATCAACGGACCTACATCAACTCATCACAGCACCTTCCGGAAGCCCCTCGCCTGCAGCAAGACCAAATTGACGCTCTCGACCTGTTTGATGAAATAGCCAATGACCCGGAAGTCCATTTAAAGATGCGCCTTGAACCAGGCGACGTTCAGTTTGTTTATAATCATACCATGCTTCACGATCGAACAGCATTTCAGGACTGGTCTGCCCCTGAAGGCAGACGTTACCTGTTGCGGCTCTGGCTCGCCTTGCCCGATGACCGACCCCTACCCGAAACATTCAAGCAAAGATATGGGTCGATAGAAATCGGCAACCGCGGTGGAATTATCACAAAAGACACAAAACTCAACGTTTCACTCACACCATGAC
>JBPCWG010000191.1:0-4072 GCA_051009705.1 Methyloligellaceae bacterium
CAGCACCGATGGCGGTAATCGAACTGGTTGACCGGGACGAAGATGCCAAAGGACTGGATTCCGGTCCTTCGCAAGAGGTCGAAGAGGTAGATCTTCGGGAATCTGTTGCCTAGTGGTCAGGTGCAAGATTTCAAAGGCACACAGAGCGACCTCGGGTCGCTCTTTTTTTTGACCGTTTCACTTGTATAATAGTCCCCGATTTGTACAAATTAGTGGTTTCACGGGGTCCAGCTATATGCCGGTAGTGACGGGTTCATCATGACAACAATTCAATACAGAGATTCTATTCGCAGGGGGCTGGTTTTGACCCTCTTCGTCTTGATCGCAATTCCTTTCATGGTGCGCGATGAGGTTTATGCGCAGCGACGCCTTGCACCTGATGACAAAGAACAAATAAAGCTGTCTTTCTCGCCGGTTGTAAAAAATGTCGCCCCGGCCGTCGTCAATATTTATGTCCGTCGCAAGGTCCAGCGTGAAGCCTTTTCTCCATTTGCCAACGATCCTTTTTTTCGCCGGTTCTTCGGCAGAAATTTTGGCATCCCCCGTGAGCGTGCCCAGAGTTCACTCGGTTCAGGCGTCATTGTCAGCGATACCGGAATTGTTGTGACAAACTTCCACGTAATCAAGGGTGGAACCAATGACGGTATTAAAGTCGCGCTCAATGACAAACGGGAATTTACGGCCCGGGTTCTATTGCAGGACGAACGCACGGATCTTGCGGTTTTGAAAATTGATGATCCGGACAGTCCCTTTCCTTATGTGGAAATCGAAGATTCGGACAGTCTCGAAGTCGGTGATCTGGTACTGGCGATCGGTAATCCCTTTGGAGTCGGGCAGACGGTCACCAGCGGTATCGTCTCGGCATTGGCGCGTACCCAGGTGGGTATTTCTGATTACCAGTTCTTCATTCAAACCGATGCCGCCATCAATCCCGGCAACTCGGGTGGAGCCCTGGTAGATGTGAACGGGAGATTGGTCGGGATCAACACTGCCATATTCTCCCGCAGTGGAGGTTCCCATGGTATCGGTTTTGCGATTCCTTCGAACATGGCGCGACTGGTTATCGCATCGGCGACAAAAGGGAGCCGGGTCAAGCGGCCCTGGCTCGGAGCCAAATTGCAAACTGTTACATCCGATCTGGCCGACAGTCTGGGACTGGATAGACCAATCGGTGCGTTGATCACCAATCTTTCCGATGAGAGTCCGCTGCAGCTTGCCGGTCTCAGGGTCGGAGACGTTTTGCTGCAGATACAAGATGTGCGCGTCGACAATCCGCAATCCTTTGTCTATCGGTATTCAACCCAGGAAATCGGCAAATCTGTTCGTGTCGAATTTGTTCGAAATCGCCGGATCCGAAAGGCATCTTTAGAACTGTTCGAAGCGCCGGAAATTCCCAAGCGGGATATCAGGCTCCTGAGTGGTCAATCCCCGTTTGCCGGCGGCCAGTTCGCCAATCTGTCCCCGGCACTGGCTGAAGAACTTTCAATGGATGCGACATCCGGTGTCATTATGCTCGACGCGGAGCGTAGTTCCGCGGCCCGCTCCGTGGGACTGAAGCGTGGAGATATTATTCTTGAAATCAACGGCACTAAGATAAAGAATACACGCGCCCTTCAGAAGATCACAAGCCAGCGCGAACGCGCCTGGCGCTTTTCCATTCAACGAGGTAAGCGTGTTCTCAGCACGGTAATCCGCGGGTAAGATTAATCCTCGGGTAGAAACCGCTGGCAGAAAATTATATGACCGATCTTTTTGATACCGCCGGTGTTGAGTTGCAAGGTCAGCCACTGGCTGATCGTCTGCGACCTAAGACACTTCAGGAGGTTGTCGGCCAGGATCATCTATTGGGTCCGTCGGGTTCGTTGACAAGAATGCTGGCAGCAAACCGTCTCAGCAATCTGATCCTTTGGGGTCCTCCCGGATCGAGAAAAACAACCCTGGCACGCCTGATGGCTCCGCAAACAAATTTACACTTCGAACCTCTGTCCGCCATCTTTTCCGGTGTACAGGATCTCAAAAAAGTATTTGAAGCCGCACGGGTTCGTCGTCGGGATGGTGTGGGAACACTCTTATTTGTTGCTGAGATTCATCGATTTAATCGGGCGCAACAGGACTCATTCCTTCCGGTCATGGAAGACGGAACGATTGTTCTGGTTGGTGCCACGACCGAGAACCCTTCTTTCGAGCTGAATTCGGCTCTCTTGTCCCGGGCCCAGGTTTTCACACTTAATCGTCTTGATGAAAATGCGCTGGAAGCCATTCTTGTGCGCGCCGAAGAAGAGCTTGGGGATCCATTACCCGTGGATGAAGAGGCGCGCCATGCCTTGTTGGTCATGGCGGATGGGGACGGGCGAACGCTTCTTAATCTGGTTGAAGAAGTGTTTTTTGTCGAGCTTGAAGAGGGTGAGCGCCTTAGAGCAGAGCAACTGGCAGCGCTGGTGCAAAGGCGAGCGGTCCAATATGACAAAAAACAAGACGGCCACTATAATCTGATCAGTGCCCTGCACAAGTCCGTGCGCGGCTCCGATCCGGATGCCGCACTGTATTGGCTGGCCCGAATGCTTGCGGGGGGAGAAGAGCCGCTTTATCTCTGTCGCCGCTTCGTGCGTATGG
The DNA here is from genome assembly GCA_051009705.1 of Methyloligellaceae bacterium. Taxonomy (GTDB): domain Bacteria; phylum Pseudomonadota; class Alphaproteobacteria; order Rhizobiales; family CAYWUX01; genus JANQOC01. Next base: position 2,614 of record JBPCWG010000191.1, read on the forward strand.
CCAGTGAAGACATTGGACTGGCGGATCCCAACGCCCTGCAGATCACGCTGGCGGCGACCGAGACGTATAAGCAGCTCGGCAGTCCGGAAGGAGAGCTGGCCATTGCCCAGGCGTGTATTTATCTGGCAACCGCACCCAAGTCCAATGCGGTATACACGGCGTATAAACGGGCGAGCCAAATGGCGCGACAGAAGGGTTCGCTGCCGCCTCCCAAGCATATATTGAATGCGCCGACATCCCTGATGAAAGACGAAGGATATGGTGCCGGCTATCAGTATGATCACGACACGGAATACGGATTTTCCGGGCAATCTTATTTTCCGGAAGATATTGAAGAAGCTCAGTTTTATCACCCCGTCGAGCGGGGTTTCGAGCGCGAAATTAAAAAGAGACTGGAGTATTGGGAGAATTTGCGAAAAAGTATCAGGGACAATTAGAAGGCGGAACCCGGAGATTTGTTAGCAAACTTCTTCAAAGAACGTGTCCTGTGCTTTGAATTGTCATATTATTTCACTTAAAATTGTCTAGGTTTCATCTTAGAGATAAGCGATATTTTGCGTATCTCCGGAAGGGCAGTAAAGTCGATAGTTCTGGGGAAAAGGTTTGGGAGAGATTTGATGGGGCAGTATTTCAATTTCCTATCTTCTTGTAAGCGACATTCGGCTTGGGTAACGCTTACGTCAATTGTCTTCATGATACTGGCAATGACCGTTCCAGTCTCTGTGGGAAATGCACAGGATGGTATCGCCTTCAGAGATTTGTGGCGCAATCATCCGTTGAATAATTCGGAAGCCTTTCCGGCTCGAATGCGCGAAGATCTGATTATCAACGGTAAAGTCGTCAAACGAAGGGGAACGCCGTCATTTTCCAATCAGTGCGCCATACGGATGGGTGTTTCCCTAAGGGATTCCGGGGTCTCATTGGGTCAGTTGGGAAATCCGCGAGTCTCCTGGTATCACTCGAAGAGTGATATGTTCGTATTGAATGCAGAGGAACTGGCGAGATCGATTGCCGATTCAGGTATCAGCGGTCTCGGTAAGATTGAAAAAATATCCGGAGACGACGTCAAAAAGTTCACATCTATTTTGTACGGGCGCACCGGCATTATATTTTTCAAGGATTACTGGTATCGGGGGCGCAAAGTCCCGGATGGAAACGGTGGTTTTAAAACCGTCAAGGAATCCCGCGCGACCGGTGATCATATCGATGTCTGGAATGGTTACCGCACAAGCGCCAAATGGCTGATTGAATGGTTTTCCTGGCTTGGCTATTCAGAAAATTATGGTAAGTCCCGGGAAATCTGGTTTTGGGAGGTCAAATGAAGTCGATATTCGCTGTTGTGGGACTTGTCGTGGGAATGCTGGGCGGCGCTTATCTAGGCGCGAATTATGGTGCCGACTATGTTGGTAATTTGCCTTTTTCAAGTCCTGATGAAGTTTCATCTCAGGCTCAGTATATG
>JBPCWG010000192.1:0-4681 GCA_051009705.1 Methyloligellaceae bacterium
CCTCAGAGGCCCGAACGTGGTGACGACCCTGACCGCACCTCACAAGTTCTCACCCGACTATCTTGCCGAATTGCGCCGGTCTGTTCCGCCATCCATTGCCGTGCTTCCGCATCCCCGAGTTGCTGTTATTATTGGCGGACAAAGTGCTAGCCACAATTATAATGAAAATACAGGGCGGCGGTTAGCCCGGGCCCTCAAATCCATTGGTACCCTCGGGGCTTCCTTGATGATCACAACATCCCGGCGGACACCGCCGGCAGTCATTGACGAAGTCAAAAGTGCAACCGCGGATTTTCCCGGGCTATTTTTTGATGGAACGGGTGAAAATCCCTATGCCGATTTCCTTGCCCATGCGGACATGCTCGTGGTTACCGGTGATTCGGTCAACATGACCGGCGAGGCCTGTGCCACCGGACGTCCGGTCTATGTCTTCCACCCGGACGGGGGTTCAAAAAAAATTGAAAGATTCCACAAAGCCTTAGAGGTCGCCGGTATAACCCGCAGACTTCCAGACAATCCCGTTGCCTTGACAGAATGGACCTATAAGCCCGTGGATGCGTCAGCGATTATCGCCGAGAAAATCATTAAATCCTGGAGAGAACATCAGAAATGAATGCGGATTTGCAAATAATTCATTGGGTGATCCCGGGACAAATAACCGTCAACCTCTTGTCAGCACGGCTACATCCCCTTAACTAGGAGGGTTCTGAATTCATAAGTGCGGTTCTCGAACCGCGTCACGATAATTTTGGTTAAATTTATTTTCTAAAAGCAGCAGAATAACACAAAGGTTTACATAATATGTCCGTTCGACATCACAACGTTATCATCCTCGGATCCGGTCCTGCCGGATACACAGCCGCCATTTATGCCTCCCGCGCCATGCTTAATCCGGTGCTTATTCAGGGGATACAACCTGGCGGACAACTGACGATTACGACGGATGTCGAAAACTATCCTGGCTTTGCCGACGTCATCCAGGGACCCTGGCTGATGGAGCAGATGCAGGGGCAAGCGGAACATGTGGGATGCGAAATGGTACCCGACCATATTAAAAGCGTGGACCTTTCCAAACGACCGTTCAAACTGGTCGGAGACTCGGACCAGGAATATACATGCGACGTGTTGATCATTTCCACCGGTGCTCAGGCCAAATGGCTGGATCTACCGAGTGAAGAAAAATTCAAGGGTTTCGGTGTTTCAGCCTGTGCGACCTGTGACGGTTTTTTCTACCGGGAAAAAGAGGTCCTGGTTATCGGAGGCGGCAATACTGCCGTTGAAGAAGCGTTGTTCCTTACGAACTTTGCTTCGAAAGTAACACTGGTTCACCGCAGAGACGCCCTCCGAAGTGAAAAAATTTTACAGGAACGCCTGCTCAAACACGAAAAAATCGAAGTCATGTGGGACTCGATCCTTGAAGAAGTCGTCGGCAGTTCCGATCCCCTGGGCGTCACAGGGGCACGGATAAAGAATGTAAAATCCGGCGAGATAACGGAAAAGAATGTCGACGGTATTTTCGTCGCCATCGGACATGCGCCTTCCACGGAACTGTTTGTCGGGCAGGTGGAAATGAAACCGAATGGCTATATTATTACCAACCCGGACTCCACTTCCACCAATGTTCCCGGGGTATTTGCCGCCGGTGATGTGACCGACGATATCTATCGTCAAGCGGTTACCGCTGCCGGAATGGGGTGCATGGCAGCACTGGAAGCCGAAAAATATCTGGCTGAACTCGAGCAGATGACCGAAGCGGCCGAATAAGTCGCTCTTGACGCGCCATCCGGTTTGTGTTCATCAGCGTTCTCGAAGACGTAAACTGTAAGGCAAAATTTCCAGATGGACTGGGATAAGCTCAGAATATTTCACTCCGCTGCGGAGGCGGGAAGCTTTACCCATGCCGGCGAAGTGCTGGGCATGAGTCAATCCGCGGTGAGCCGTCAGGTTAGTTCTCTCGAGAAAGACCTGAAGGTTCCCCTGTTTCATCGTCATGCCAGGGGATTAATCCTGACTGAGCAGGGAGAAGTTCTCTATCGCACCGCGCACGATGTCTTCAACCGACTTGAAACTGCAAAAACCATGCTCGCGGACTCCAAGGAAAAACCATTTGGAGATTTGCGGGTGACAACAACCGTAGGGCTTGGTTCTTCCTGGCTGACACCGCGCATCAAAGACTTCATCGAGCTTTATCCGGATATCAATCTGGAACTAGTGCTCAGCGATACGGAACTGAACCTGTCGATGCGTGAAGCCGATGTAGCCATCTGGTTTCGCGAACCCAGCCAGCCGGACCTCATCCGGCGGCCCCTGTTTACGGTTCACTTTCATGTCTACGCCGACAGCAGTTATATTCGGCGTCATGGTTCGCCACGCAATCTGTCGGAGCTAGCGGATCACGATATCATCACTTATGGCAGTAATGCACCGGATCCCATCCGTGGCGTCAACTGGCTGGAAAGCGTCGCGCCGGAAGGAAAAATCCGCGAAAAGCCACCATTTCGGGTTTCCAATCTATATGCCATGAAACAGGCGGTACGCTCGGGCATTGGTATTGCCGTTCTGCCGGATTATATGATGGGGGAATATGATGACCTTGTTCCGGTCCTCAAGGACACAGAAGTGCCTGCGCTCCCTTGCTATTTTGTCTACCCGGAAGAACTGCGAAACTCGAAACGGGTCAATGTTTTCCGCGATTTTATTGTCGCAAAAGCGAAACAATGGTCGTTTTGAACTAATCGGTATTTTTGCCATGCGCTAAACGCATAGCTGATATGCAATCGCCACCCTTGCTGAAACCCGATCCTAACCGCATATTATAAACACAACGAAGGCATTCCTCCCTCCCTTATGCCTTCTGAGGTCAAATTATTGACCAGTGAGCATTCGACGGAATGCGAACTAATGGACTATCGCCGGATCTTCGGGTCCGGCGATTTTTTTTTGTTTTTGTTAAACCCGGCTAACTGAGCGGTACATTTAGTTTTGATTAACGGGACTGCTCTACAATTTTTCCATAATTATAAGATTATCGAATTTATTGTTAAATCATAGGCCGGTCATGCCGAGGGAACTCAGACTGATTATATTTGATTTCTTTGAAATTCGAGAAGCCTTGAACAAGGCAAATCTGAAGCTCGAATCTCACCAGCTCCCCGAAGGACAAATCACTCGCGCCCACATGTCCACGGTTAGTTCCGATGTCTTGTCCCTACTGATCAAAACGCCACAATTTGAGACGCCGATCACCAAGGAGTTACCGAAAAAACTTGTGAAACAGAGCCTCGTCGAATTCTGCGAGATATCCGGTATCGAATTGCCTGTGCGGTACTCCAAAAATGTTAAAGTTGCCAATGGCAAAATTTGTCTCGAAGTAATGGGATCCTGATTTAAGGGCGTAAACAATTGCCTTTGGGTCCGTAAGCATTCGAAAATAAAGACAGCAATTGTCGCGGCGCCTTCCGGCGACTACATCCACAGGCGCTCGCTTTTCAAATCCTTATACAGATCGCTGACCCACGCGCCGTAGCCATTGTAGAGCTGCGTGGGAATCCGGCTATTTGTCCCGAGCACACGTTCCGTTGCCTGGCTCCAGCGCGGATGTCGCACTTTCGGATTGACGTTCGCCCAGAAACCATATTCCCGCGGCAGGATCGCTTCCCAGAAACTCTTTGGACGGTCGCGCGTGAACTCTATTTTGACTATGGACTTGATGGATTTAAAGCCATACTTCCACGGCAGATGCAGCCGAAACGGCGCGCCCATCTGCTTGGGCAAGGGTTTTCCATAGGCGCCGGTTACAAATAGTGCCAAATCATTGTTCGCTTCGGCCATCGTCATTCCCTCGACATAGGGCCAGGGAAGAGTAGCCTGGAACAGGCTCGGTCTTTGCCCGGTGGCAACTTCAGGATTGAAAAATGTTTCCATGCGGATGTATTTGGCACTGGAGAGGGGCTTGGCAAGTTCGACGAATTTGCGCGCGGGGAAACCCGTCCATGGGACCGTCATCGACCAGGCCTCTACACATCGATGGCGATATATTCTCTCTTCTAAGGGAATTTTCCGGATCAGATCATCAATTGCAATTGTAAATGGTTTTTCAACTTCCCCCGCTATCTGTATTTCCCAGGGTTGGGTAACCAGATTCTGGGCCGCTTTGTGGATTTTCTTATGGGGTCCGAATTCGTAAAAATTATTGTACGTCAGATTGAAACGCATTCCGGTCACCGGCCGGCCGGCTTCGTAAGTCGTATTCTCCTTAGCCGGATAGAGATCAAGGGTCGGATCGGCAGCAGCAAAGGCCGCACCAAGCCCCATGGTCTTGGCAGCTGTCAGGGCACCGGCACCAGTGAGGAGAGTTCTCCTGTTCAAGGCGACGGTTTCAGGTGTTACCCGCGATTCCGGAATTTCCCAACCTTTATGCGACCTTATCAGCATGGCAGTCTCCCGACATTGTTCATCCCCCACATCCTAATACCGAAACCGAAATTTCGTTAAATCAACTTTTGGAGAATAGGAAAACTGCGCCCACCAACTGTTATGCGATCGTCGGACACAAAACTCAAACGTTCCTGGTGCAAACTGATTCTCAGCCTTTTCGTTTCAATCCTGCCAAATCCTCGAGAATGGCACAAACCGATGCGGTGTCGCTGTTTTCCAACCCTTTGTGCAAGGCCGCCCTGTA
>JBPCWG010000193.1:0-9512 GCA_051009705.1 Methyloligellaceae bacterium
GACCGACGAGTTTCTTGAGAACCGCCGCCGACTGGCGACCGCAACGCCAGCTTCTGCCACGACTGGTACGGCACCTTTGATTGATTTCAGGAGCATCGATATCTTTGAGTTGCACACGGTAACTGGAAATTCTCAGGGATTGACCGTCAATGACCCGCGCCTTGCCTTTTATCTCCTGGATCCCTGAGAGAGCGGACATCAAGGATGTTGTTTTGCCCCAGCCATCGAATCCGAAAAATAATAAGACGGCACCTAGCGCAACGACGCCTGAGCCCAAGGCTTTCCAGTTGGATTTCGACAGCGACAAAGATCCAATATGATTTCCTGTCCAGCGTCCGGCACTTGCGAGCGCGCGACCCAGACTGCGGATATGACGGCCAAGATCTCTGAATATTGATGCCATGCCGGACCAATTGATTTCAGAAACCTTGAACTCCGGACGCTTGAGATTGGCAAATGTCTGCCTGTTTAGGCGTGGCCAGGAGAAATTCGGCATCGGGGGAAGCTTTAAGCGAACGGTTGGGAATTGCAGCGACGGCAGCCTGGACTGTACTCCCCGATGGCTCAGTACAATAATCAGAATGGACAGGGATCCGGCTGACAGAGCAAGCAGTGTTTCGCGGGTCAGACCATTATCCCAAACCACAAATAGAGCGCCGATACCAAACAACAGGCCGACGAAAGCAACCCACTGCATGAGTCCTTTGAAAATTGCGACAAGGATCGGGCGTCGTTCCGACCATCGAGCGGCCCGGCTGGCTTCTTTTGCCAGTTTGACCATCTGCGTCGGTGTGACCCAATCAAATCCGGTATCTTCTCCCATGGCCCCCTCCAGGCATTATTCAGGCGAATCATAGAATTACGGGTAAAATTGGCGAGTACAAGACCAGCGCGTGCCGCCCCTCACAATTAATCAACTGCGAATTATCCACAAAATTTCGCAACGGCACCAAAAACCAATCCTCAAATCTATTTTTATATATATTTTTCAATAGATTATAAAATTAACCTCTTATTTCAATTTGAGGTGCCAAACATCAGAATTTTGATATGTATTGATTAACGGGAAGGTTTGGCGGGATTGGAGAACTACAATGAATACACTATTACGCATGTCGGCACTCGTTGCCGTTCTAACCGTATTTCCTCTGGTTTCCGCTGACTTTGCAAACGCAGGCAGCAAACGAGGTCATACAGATCGTTGCAATATGGATTGCAGGATCGCTAAAATGATGGACCGGATCAGCAAAGATATGAGAGCCGCATCTCATCGCGCCCGGGCTGCAAGAAAAGCGCACACCCGTGCCCGGCCGGCTCGCAAGACTCATACGCGAACTCGGACCATGCGCACAACACATACCCGCACACGAGCAACACATACCCGCAAGCGGGCAACTCATACGCGAACAAGGGCAGCACGAAAAACACATACGCGAGCGCGAGCGGTGCATGCTGCGCCAAAACGCGAGCGGGCTGCTAAGAAGGCACACGAGCGATCATCAAAACGCTGATCGGTCTTTTTTTCTGAAAATATGATGGTCGTGAAAATCAATCCGGTTTTCGCGGCCATTATTTTTAGCCTGCTTTATTGACCAGTGTCTTGTCTGATGAATTGAGCCGGACGACCGTCCGTCATTCCGAATACGGTTTCGACTGCGCCCAATTTCTAAATCTGTAACTCGCCTAGGAGCTTCTTGACCTCCGGCCATATCTCACGACCCCGGATCGTACGCTTTTCCAATATTGCGGGGTCAAGCCTTTTTGAGACAATGCCGCAGAAGTTGGGACGGTCCTTGATACGTTCCCACCATGCTTGAAGATCGTCCAGGTCCGACCAGATTCCGGAATACATGATGTTTTCAAAACGCATGAGCCAAGGAGACAGGGCGACATCTGCGAGAGTATACTGATCACCCAAAATCCACGGCCCTCCCGATTCTCCTAGTGCCTGATCCAGCGATCGGAAACTCAAGCGGATCGTTTGCAGGGCTGCCGCAAAACTTGGGGACCGGACACCGTCGAACTGAAGCGAACTCATCAATTGTGATCGTGACAGGTCTTTCATCGCCGCGAATTCGCTTTTCAGGTCCTCGTCGGACTTTGCTGCCGATTTTGCCGGACGGGTCAGGGTCGTGTAGGTGATCACCCATGTCGCCGGATGCAGTTTGATATCGACCAGAAGCGGCCAGTAGCGCATGCACCCTTTCGATAGCGGATCGTCGGGGACGAGATCGGGGCCGTCAAAAACTTCGTTCAGATATTCATTGATGAGTGAGGACTCAATCAGGACATGCCCATCATGAATGATCGTCGGGACGACACCGTTGGGGTTCAGTTTCAAATAGTCGGCCGAGCGATGTTCTGCTTTTTCAAGACTTATGTCGATTTCCCGGTAGGGGATTTGCTTTTCTTCCAGAACAAGTCGGACTTTCCCGGAATTTGTCGACGTCTGTGCCTGGTAAAATTCAATCATAAGAACCAACAAGGTGGGTTGACGTTGTGGATTAGAACGGCAAATTGATCCGCGAATTCGAGAGTACTTTTCCCGTTTCCGCGTGCACGACAAGAATTCCAAATCCTTCGGAATCGCGAAATGTAATGGCCAGGTTAGATCCGTCAAGGGATGTCGACAGAATTGTCATGCCCCCCGAATGACGAGCGGTCTGACCCGGCTTTTCCGAACCGACGGCCTCTTGAACCGGGGAATTCGTTCCACTGTCATCGTCGCCGGAGAGTTGCGCGGCCTGATAGACAATTGCGCCGATCACCAAACCAAATCCAGCAACCAGCAGGATCCCCAATATGATAACCACATATTTGAGTATTCGGACCTGACGCGGACTAAAGACGGTCCCCTCGATCTTTTCATTTTCCTGGGTTTGATCTAACTGCATGTAATGTGATCTATTGCATGATAAGCTGAATGAAATTGCACCATAGACAATTCCGTGACACTTGAACAAACATTTGTAGCCGATGATCAAGACGAAGGCGAACGCCTGGACCGTTTTCTGGCCAATCGCTTAGCACAATTCAGCCGGTCCCGTCTCAAAGATCTGGTTAAGAATGGATCGGTGACCTGCCAAGGCTCGGTCATCGCGACTCCCAATCATCGCATTAAGCCCGGAGAGGCATTCACAGTACGGATTCCAGACCCTGTCGAAGCAATTCCCAAGGGTGAAGATATCCCCCTCGACATCCTGTACGAAGATGCGGACCTCATCATTATCAATAAGCCCGCGGGCCTGGTGGTGCATCCGGCAGCGGGCAACTGGACAGGCACTCTGGTCAATGCCCTGATCGCACATTGCGGAGCAAGCCTGTCAGGGATCGGTGGCGTGAAACGACCCGGTATTGTCCATCGTCTGGATAAAGAGACGAGCGGTGTGATGGTCGTGGCCAAAACAGATGTCGCTCACCAGGGACTTGCCAGGCAATTTGCCAGACATGGGCGCGACGGCAAATTAGACCGCCGCTACGCCGCTCTTGTCTGGGGTATTCCCAAGCGTCAAAGAGACACGATTTCAGCCCCCCTTGGCCGCCATCGAACGCAGCGGACTCGATATGATGTGGTTCAGGAAGGGGGAAAAGCAGCGATCACGCACTATACAACGGGACGCACAATATTTAGTGCTGACGGAACTGAAATCGCTGCGGAAATTGAATGCCGGCTGGAAACCGGCCGAACCCACCAAATCCGTGTTCACATGGCGCACCTGGGACATCCTCTCTTGGGGGACAATCTCTATGGATCCGGTTATTTCTCAAGCGAGAAAAAACTACTGCCCGAAGCACAGGAAGCGATCCGAAAACTGAACCGCCAGGCCTTGCACGCTAAATCATTGAAATTTGTCCATCCTGTGCGAGCAGAAGAAATGACTTTTGAGTCAGATTTCCCGCCGGAGTTCCGCACCATCCTCGGACCTGAAACCTGATTGACCGAAGAAAAAAAAAGACGATATTCAAATATTTTCTCAAATGAATCTGAATATCAGGAAATAATTTCAATTTTCACCATATTTTTTTGTAATAATATTACTTGAAGTTCGATTTTATATTTGACTATTAATAGTTACATTAAATTTTTCGATTAGTTTTATTCGTTCACATATATTTTATCTGAAACTGAATTATACCATTATTTGAACTTGAATATTGAGTATTAATACCCATATGTTGACTATTGTCTGATGTCGGGGAAAGTGCGCAAAAACCATTTGTGCGAGGCATCGGAAGAGACGGGATTTTCAACAAATCGATCACGTTTCAATTGAGTTGACAGAGATAAAAGATCTCCTGACAACTGATTATAGATGCATGGAGAGTTAAACATGGCAACACCACGACTTCCCTCCATTTCCGGTCAAGGGGGACTTTCGCGATATTTGCAGGAAATTCGCAAATTTCCGATGCTCGAACCCCAGGAAGAATACATGCTCGCCAAGAGCTGGCGGGAACATGATGATCGCGATGCCGCTCACAAGCTCGTCACCAGTCATCTGCGACTGGTGGGACGTATTGCCATGGGCTATCGCGGCTACGGATTACCCGTCGGTGAAATTATTTCGGAAGGTAATGTCGGTCTCATGCAGGCGGTCAAGCGCTTTGAGCCGGAAAAAGGATTTCGTCTCGCGACCTATGCCATGTGGTGGATCCGCGCTTCCATTCAGGAATACATCCTGAGATCATGGTCCCTGGTCAAGATGGGCACAACGGCCTCGCAGAAAAAACTGTTTTTCAATCTGCGCAAAATCAAGGGCCAGATCCAAGCCCTGGAAGACGGTGATCTAAAACCGGATCAGGTAAAATACATATCCGATCGTCTCGGCGTTCCGGAAGTCGATGTCGTCTCAATGAACCGCCGATTGAGTGGCGACAGTTCCCTGAACTCACAAATCCGCAACGACTCCGAAAGCGGTGAGTGGATGGACTGGCTCGTCGACGACAGTGCCGATCAGGAAACCGTCTACGCCGAGAACGAAGAGCTCGACGAACGACGCAAACTCCTGGCCAATGCCATGTCTGCATTGAACGAGCGGGAACAGAAAATATTTGCGGCCCGCCGGCTCGCGGATGATCCGCAAACTCTGGAAGAACTGTCCGGTGAGTTTGGTGTCAGCCGGGAACGCATCAGGCAGATAGAAGTGCGGGCTTTCGAAAAAGTGCAGAAAGCCGTGCGGAAAGCTGCCCAGGAAGCTGCGGCACAGGCCGGCTAATAGAACAAATAATTTCCGAATTACAGCAATTTTACACCGGCAGGAAACGCAATCCTGCCGGTTTTTCGTTGTGCGCCGAACAATAGGTTGGCAGCGCCGCCTATTAGGCACACCTCGTTAACCTCTTGTTAACTTTTTCCCCACAAGCTCGGTATATCAGTCGCGTACACGTCTGCATTTACTTCAAGTGCGTTGAGAATTTTCCAATGAAAATTCTTGGTAAAACGTGAGAGTTGAATGGCCCGTGGCCGTCAAATCGACGAGTCGACATTTGGAAACTTGGTTTAAAGATTCCATAACGATAAATAAGCTGGCCCATGGAGTTCGGCTTTATTCCGGTCGAGACTGCAATTTCCAGCAAAAATTTCCAACAGAGACGAATCTCTTGCCGTGCGGGCTTTGCAACAAATTCTATGACATTTGTTGTGTCTGGGTAGGGTGCACTATTCAATTGTTCGAGAAGTGCATCACATCGCCCTTCAAGCATATGGAGCACTACATGCAAAAGCGCTTGTACAAACATTTACAGGAGCTTCTCGCTAAGCGTGAGGAGAGAAACAGTTCACGAGAATTGACTGATGGTTCGGACTCGTGGACCAAATCTCAGACACTCCTGCAACCGCAGTATCTCCATCCTCCCAGTACCTAACCTCACTCAAACAGTTCATCGGATCAGTATTTAGAATCCGACAGGCAAATGAGCCGGCCCAATTCCTGGACCGGCTTTTTTTGTATGATCTGTCGGGAAGTCTTCTATAGTCTTTGTCGTTCATTCATTTTTCAATAGGACTTTGTGCCCGGAAAAGCGAAGCAGGAGAAACAAACAATTGAAAACCCTCGGTCTGATCGGCGGTATGAGCTGGGAAAGCACGATCCTCTATTATCGTGGATTAAATGAAGGCGTCCGAGATCGGCTTGGGGGATTGAACTCAGCGGAACTCCTTCTCTGGTCCTTCAACTTCAAGGAGATCGAAACCCTTCAGGCGTCGGAGTCCTGGGATAAGGCGACAGAACGCATGGTCGATGTTGCCCGTCGGCTGGAAGATGCAGGTGCCGAAGGCCTGGTGATCTGCACCAACACTATGCACAAGATGGCGGGGGATATTTTGGAAGCCGTCAAGGTACCGCTGATACATATTGCCGATGCGACGGCCAATGCCCTGACAAAAGCCCAATGTACCCGCCCGCTGTTACTGGCCACGCGCTATACAATGGAACAGGATTTTTACAAGGGAATACTGACAGACAACCATGGACTGGAGGCCGTCATCCCGGGCAAATCTGCCCGGCATGCGGTTCAGCAGATCATTTACGATGAACTCTGCCAGGGAATCGTGGAACCTCACTCAAAATCAATGATGCTGGAGATCGTCGAGGACTGCCGCAACGATAATATAGACAGCGTAATTCTCGGATGTACCGAAATAGGCATGCTTGTTGCCCAGTCTGATTTTGATTTTCCGGCAATAGATTCAACACTCGCCCATATTGATACCGCCCTGGATTTTGCCCTGTCTTAGTGGAGCATCCAGGCGTGTCAGGCTGCAAATTCGAACTGAGAGCTCGCGTCGGCAGGCCACCTGTAATGACTAATTTGTAATTTTTACTTAAACGATACCCGGGAACACACCACCGTCGATGACAATATTCTGCCCGGTGATATAGCCTGTATGGGCTGAACATAGAAATGCACAAATGGCCCCGAATTCCGGAGGGCTGCCAAAACGCCGGGCCGGAACGGTGGCCAGCCGGCGCTCTTTCGCTTCCTCAACTGCAATATTCTGAGCCTCTGCCTGCTTGACAAAATTCTGTAGCAGTCGATCCGTTTCAAAAGTTCCGGGAAGCATGCCGTTTATCGTTACATTATGGGCGCTCGCCCGGCGCGCCAGTATGGCGACGCCACCGGTGAGACCCGCCCGGGCGCCGTTTGAAAGATCCAGCATGTTCATTGGCGCCTTCACCGCAGCTGAAGTTATATTGACGATCCGCCCGAATTGCCGTTCCATCATACCATCCACTGTCGCTTTTATCAGCGCCAGTGGTGTGATCATGTTGCCCTCAACGGCTTTCCGCCAGTCATCCATGGAAATGTCTTCAAAATTTGCCGGTGGCGGACCACCCGCATTGTTCACGAGTATATCCGGCTGGGGACAGATTTCGAGTATGGCCTGCCGTCCTTGCTCTGTGGTGATATCGCAAGCCACATGAGATATCTCGACTCCGCTCGCGTTTTGGAGTTCCTCCGCTGTGTTTTTCAGATCTTCTTCACCGCGTGCGCAGATCGTAAGATTTACGCCAGCATCCGCAAGTGCCGATGCACAGGCCTTTCCGAGCCCTTTCGAGGCTGCGCAGACGATTGCCGACTTACCTTTGATTCCGAGATCCATACCAAACTCCTCAATTAGCAATTTTTTCATGCAGTATAGGCAGGCCACACACAAGATGAAACTGATAACCCGGGTCTATCGCCCAGATCAGTGAAACTTTTGGTCAAAGACCTCTTGATTTTTTTATCAAATAATCTCAAATGATGCGCCCGGTTGCCGACCTTTTACATTCTAATTATGGAACCTATCGATGAGTCTGACTTTGCTGATCGCCATATTACTGTTTGCTTTTGTCGCGACGATTACACCGGGACCCAACAACATAATGGTCACGGCTTCCGGTGCCAATTTCGGTTATGTCCGGACAATTCCGCATCTTCTCGGGATCAGCATCGGCTTTCCGATCATGCTGGCGGCCGTGGGTTTCGGATTAGGACACATTTTTCAGGTTTATCCCATTATTCACCAGGTTCTCAAAGTGGTTGGGGCAGCTTATTTGCTGTGGCTCGCCTGGAGAATTACAACAGCAAAACCGGCATCAGGAAACCAGAAGGGTTCTTCACCTCTGACTTTTCTGCAGGCCGCAGCATTTCAATGGGTTAATCCCAAGGCCTGGATCATGGCCATAAGCGCGTTCTCCACCTATACGACTGTTGGCGGAAATTTGTGGCTGGAAGTCACCGTGATAACACTGGTTTTTGCAGTGATTGCCTATCCGTGCGTGTCACTTTGGACGTTGCTGGGGGTCGGTGTCTCCCGGGCGCTGAATAACGATCAATATCTGCGCTGGTTCAACTACACGATGGCCCTGCTTCTCGTCGCATCCATCGTTCCCATAATTTACAAAGTCTAGAGTTTTAACTCCCGGCGAACACGCACGATCCAGTCTTTCACAGCTGGTCGGTTGTGCAGCGAAAAACCGCCTTCTGTGACAAACTGCGTATAAGCGAATAGGGAAATATCGGCGACGGTCATACCGTTACCCACAAACCAGTCTGATTGCGACAAAGTCCTGTTCATCAGATCCAGGGCCTGTTCCCCTTTTTCGACACGCCAGCTTTCCCTTTCTGCCGCAGTCCTGCCCAGGTAAACCATATGAAAACGGCAGACCGCAATATAAGGCTCATGGCTATACTGTTCCCAGAAAAGGCAGGAATTAATCTCGGCGCGGGTAAAAGCATCTTCCGGAAATAGTGAGGTTCCTTCGGACAGAAACTGAATAATTGCGTTCGACTGTGTTAATGCCCGGCCATCTTTGAGTTCGATCACCGGCACCTGCCCGGCGGGATTGAGACTGAGAAACTTTTCCGATTGGGTCTCAGACTTGAGTATATCAATGTCAACCCAATCATAACTAAATCCCAAAAAGTCGGAAACATATTTGACCTTCAGACAATTTCCCGAATTCAGGTCACCGAAAATGGTGAATCTATCCATATTTCTGATCCGATTTCTTAGTGGTGGTCGGGATACCTATGTTCCCCGGTGCCACACAACAAAGTTGGTTCTTCGCCCGAACTTATACTATAAATTGCTCAGTTGCGCGTCTCACATGAAGCACGGTTGCTCCAAATTTGGGACAGACCATATTCAAAATTGCACATAAAGTCTTGATCAGATGTCTAATATGAAAGTTGTCGCCTTATACAAGTTCGTTACGCTGGAAGATGTTCACGAATTGTCAGTGTCCATTCGCGAATTCTGTACAACTCACCAAATCATGGGAACGCTGTTGATGGCGCGCGAGGGTATCAATGGCACCCTTGCCGGTCCCGCGGATTCCGTTAATGCCTTCATAGCCTTCCTGAAAACGGATACTCAGTTCAGAGAACGCTTTGCGGATATGGAAGTCAAATTCTCGCAGAGCGATGACATGCCGTTTCTGCGCCTCAAGGTACGGGTCAAGGATGAGATTATAAAGTTCGAGGAACCAGGACTTTCTCCCGTCGATGTCGTCGGGACTTATGTC
>JBPCWG010000194.1:0-2681 GCA_051009705.1 Methyloligellaceae bacterium
TATATGAAGCGCCTTTGGAGAGCGGGCTAAAGGTTATTTTTGGATTGACGGCTCTGGGATTTTACGCTGCAAGTGACCTCGCGCTCAACCGCGAAAGGCAATTTAGAGAGTATCTCATTCGTTCAGGTCAAAGCGTTGATTTGTCGGATAATTTTGTACCCTATCACAAGAAATTCATTGCCTTTTCCATCGTTAACATTCTGGTCGTGAGTACGGTCATCCTGTTGCTGATATTCAAGGACCTCCAGTGGCTGGGAGCGAACAACGTTCCTGTCGCCAAGGTTCACTGGGCAATTTTCGCAGAGATTCTGTTTGTCTTTGTTGTCTGCAGTGCCTACGTGACGCGAATTGTCCTGCAATATGCCAACACAATGTCGAATTCTTTGAATTCCCAGAACAGTGTTCTGCGACAGGTCCAAAGCGGCCGCACTGATACCAGTGTACCTGTGGTCAGCAACGATGAATTCGGCCACATGGCCTACTTCACGAATCAGATGATCGCTGCCGCAGCCAAGAGACGCTCGGAACTGTTTTCCGCCCAGGAAGCGACGGTCCTGAGTCTCACCTCACTTGCCGGGGTACGTGACAATGAGACTGGCATGCACATTCTGAGAACACAACATTATGTGCGGGTACTTGCGCAGGGTCTGCGCAGCGTACCGGAATATACCGAGAAACTGACCGACGAACGTATCGATATGTACTTCAGGGCAGCGCCACTTCATGACATTGGCAAGGTCGGTATTCCCGATGCCATTCTCAAGAAGCCAGGCAAGCTGACCGAAGATGAATTCAGTATCATGAAGAACCACACTGTTCTGGGTGTCAAAGCGCTTGAAGAAGCCAAGAAACAGATTGGCAATTCAGAATTTCTTACAACTGCCCATGAAATCGCCCTGACACATCATGAGCGTTGGGACGGGAAGGGATATCCCTACGGATTGCAAGGGGTCGATATTCCATTGTCAGGAAGGCTAATGGCCGTCGCCGATGTCTATGACGCTTTGCGTTCAACCCGGGTCTACAAACAGGGGCAGTCTCACTATACGGCTTTGCGAACGATCGCAAAGGGACGCGGTTCACAGTTTGATCCGGATATTATTGAAGCCCTGTATGCTTGTGAGAACGAAATTCAGGAAATTTCAGAAAAATTTGCCGACGAAGAGCTTCACCTGGCTTCTCGTCCTCTGTTGGTCTACTCGGCCTAGTGCATATGCTCGTTCGCGAGCAAAATATTCCAGCTAACAGAATCTGTTAAAATTACTATGCCGGCAGGTAATGATCGAGCCAGTCCTTGAGGACTTTGCGCGCCCGGGAGTTTGATTCTGCGAGTGGAAAATGGTCAATTCCCGCCAGCAAAACCAGATCCGTCGGTTGCCCTGCATGTTCGAACAACTCAATGGATTGCTCCGTGGGTGTAACAGAATCGTCTGCAGCGTGAAGCAGCAAAAGAGGGCGTGGTGAGATCTCTCCGACGACTTCATTGGCGCGAAAATCAACCATACTCTGGACAGTAACATAGGGAAATTCCATATGTACTTTCCCGGTCAGATTGGCCCGCAAATGTTCTGGAATAGGAACAATATCCCAGCGATTGAACATCAGGGAATTTCCCGTTTTCTGAAAATGTTCTTTCCCTTCCTGCAGGCGGTCAGAAAATCCTTTCCATGACTCGGGAGACTCGTGCTGTTTGCGAAACTTCCGCTCGCCATCACCCCAGCCGCAGGACGAGATTACAGCGGCAATGCGTTTATCCACGCCGCCGGCATAGGCGGCAACGGCTGCACCGAAACTATGTCCGAGTACGGCGATCCGTTCAGGGTCTATGTCGGATCGCTCTCTGAGATAGCTCACCGCATTTTTTGTGTCTTGAAC
This sequence comes from Methyloligellaceae bacterium, assembly GCA_051009705.1. GTDB lineage: Bacteria > Pseudomonadota > Alphaproteobacteria > Rhizobiales > CAYWUX01 > JANQOC01. Next base: position 1,876 of record JBPCWG010000194.1, read on the forward strand.
CTGTTCCATGCATATAACATGTCCCGGCTCGCCTTCACTTTCCCCGCATCCTCTAAAATCAAATCTCAGGCAGGCATAGCCCAGGTTTGTCAGGAGATCGGCACAAGTCAGATAGTCATCCATATCCTTGCTGACGCCGAAACCGTGCAATAGTGCGATCACGGCATACGGACCGTCGGAATTGTTGCCCGGAAAATGCAAAACCCCTTTGAGCTTTAGGCCGTCCGAGCTAAAAGTTATTTCTTCGTGCAATGTTTTTTCTCATCAAATCAGTTGGTTTCACGACTTTCACGAATAACTTACAGACAGCCAGATGGCTTGTCGAATAAATTGGAATTTTGCCCTTTATGAACCTGCATGAACAGAAGCCGGTAGCTTTGCCGAAACATCATCCATTCCGAAAGCTGCTCACAGCAGCCGGGAAAGTAGTTCGGACATCCGTTGATTTATATATCGAACTTCTGAAGGTCATGATTCCCGTCCTCATTCTTATTCGGTTGGCTACAGAATTCGGCCTCGTTCAGATTGTCAGTGACTGGCTCGGCCCATTCATGGGGTTGCTAGGTTTGCCGTCGCCTATGGGGCTTGTCTGGGCCACGACAATGATCATCAATCCTTATGCAGGTGCTATTGTATTTCTCGGTCTTTTGCCCGACTATCCTTTGAGCGGAGCCCAGGTAACGGTTCTGGGTGTGTTGATTTTGCTTGCTCATTCCCTGCCCGTAGAGCAGCGGATTGTTCAACGTGCCGGTGGTGGATTTCTCCTGCTTACAGCACTCAGAATTGTCGGCGGCTATCTACTTGCC
>JBPCWG010000195.1:0-3635 GCA_051009705.1 Methyloligellaceae bacterium
TGGCTAATCTAGTGGAGTGATAACATCGCTGGTAGACATTTTGCTGTGATGTCCGCTCCACCGGTCAGGTTCTCAGGCCGCAGATACCCTCTGAATGCATTTATGAGTTTGCGATCGGCAAATCGTCCGGTCATTAATTGCTTACATTCCAAAAAACTGTGATGCACATCACAAACGCAAAGTCGAAGGGCTCCCATATGTAGTACTCAGTGGAAATCAGGAAGAAAAAAATGTTTAACCAAATCGTCAACTTGTTCTTTTCATTAGTGAAAATAAAACGCAACGATTGGATCGCACCGCAAGGGGATGTAAGATTTTATCTGGCGGAACGAAATGCTAGCACGATGGACCTGTAAATGGCTCGGATGACGTCGAGCGAGTTCAACAATCAAAATTTGTGTATGTCATAGAATAAAAAGGCAAGGCCTGGAAAACGGAATTGATCCGCCAGCGAAATTTCGCGGCTCATCGCATTACTTCCGCGGTCATAATCAACAGGTGGTGATCCTTGCTATTTCAGATCATCCGAATCCCTGATTTGGAACACTTTGAATGAACTCCAATTCCTGATTTGGGTGGCCGTCCGACAAGTTAAACTGACTCAGAGTGCAACAAACGGCACATCGTTTCAATTTGCATTGCTTACCCACAGTCAAATTATTTACATAGTTCCCTTACAAACATAGTGGGATGGAGCCACAATTCGAAAAACTGATAGAACCCTTCATATTTCAACGGTCTATTCGTGTGATTCCAATGAAGCGAATATTGACGGAGAATTTTTTATGTATTCTGGATTTCCCGTCGCCAAGGTGAATCTGCGCCAGCTTTTGACACTGTGAGAGCGGCAACTCTGGTAGCGAATTCGATGACGTAGCGGAGACTCTCTGTGTCTATCTTTTCGAGGAAATCTTTGTTCAACCAACCCGCACTATTCAAGGCACTCAGCAGGCCCGCATTGAAAGAATCGCCCGCGCCCACTGAATCAACAACATTTACAGTCGTAGCCCCCACATGAATATTCCCGTTCTTTGCATATACGTCGACACCCTTCTCTCCTTGCGTAACCGCGACGATTGAACAACTTCCGGACAACCATTCATCTGTTATTTTCTTGACAGATTTCGACGTGCAAATCCAATCCAAATCTTCAACTGAAACTTTCACAATATCAGCTGCGGCAATCATTCTGACAATGCGTTTCCTGTGCGCATCCGGATCTGGAATAAATTTGGGACGTATGTTTGGGTCAAGTGAGATGACACGATAGGGTGCTTCGCGCAGCAACAGGGTTTCAAACGTTGATCCGCAGGGTTCCGGGATGAGGCTGATCGCCCCAAAATGCGCGGCAGATACTCTGTCGTCGAAATTCGGCAAACTGTCCGGGGTAAGCATTCTTCCAGCCGACCCTTCGTCATAAAATGTGTAACTTGCCTCACTCCCGTTGAATTCGACAAATGCCAGTGTCGTGGGTCTGTCAGATCTCTGGCACGAACTGAAGTCAACATTTGCTTCTGATAGTTTTGACGCGAGGAGTTGACCGAATACATCCGTCGAGAGGGCACCAAAGAACCCGGATCTTTCACCTAACCGGCCTAACGCGATTGCAGTGTTAAACATAGCGCCGCCGGCGATTGGATAATAAACATCGCTACCATCCGGCAATTGCCGGGGAATCATGTCGATTAATGCCTCTCCACAACAAACAATCATCTATTGTTGAACCCGTGACAATTCGGAGTCCTCCCGACCAGATCGGAAATTATAGTCTTTTTGCTTCCAATCAATAACTGGTTGATTTTCCACTATTGAGTTGCGCTGTTTGAAGAGAACTCTGTCTATCTGACAAATAATACGTTGTTTATCTATCTACACTGAAATCACAGAGGGTCCAGAAAAACAAATCCGATTCAGAAACAATTGGAACTTGTGCACGATCTGGTGAGCGAATTGACTGACATGTCTATCCCAATTCGATCGACGCGAAATACTCTATTGTTCGTCGTCACAAATTAATTTTCTCACCCCGAAAAATTTTTCTACTAAACTGCCGGATATCACGTATTGGATTTCCGATTTATTGGAAGGCAAAACATTTATTTGTCAGAAGTTTGTCAAAACACAAATATAAAACCTCAGGGAAATAATCGATTTCGCTAGTGTACCAAGGATTTTTCGTTGTATGAATTTGGTCATTATTTCAATGATTTTTTCTAAGTAATTATGACCAAAGAAATTATTTACCCTTATATTCTCTGTGGCGGATCTGGATCAAGACTATGGCCACTTTCCAGGCGCTCCAATCCCAAACAGTTTCTGTCATTGGTTTCAGATAAGAGCCTGTTGCAGGAAACATGTTTGAGATTGCGGCACCAACAATTTGCACTCCCGGCAATACTCACTGGTGAAGATCATAGATTTCTTGCAGCAGAACAATTAGGCAAATTGACATTGAACCGGATTCTATCATCTTGGAACCTGTCAGCCGAAATACAGCACCAGCAGCACTGATAGCCGCACTGCACGCCTCCCAAACAGATCCAGAAAGGCTGATCCTATTGTTACCTAGTGATCATTTCATTCAAGATGTTAAAAGACTTCACAGCGCAATTTTCGAAGGTATGGCTGCTGCTGAACTTGGTCATATCGTAATATTCGGCATTGAACCAAGCCATCCCGAAATTCAATATGGCTATATCGAAGTTGAAGACGCCGAAGCAAATATGAAGGATGTGATACGATTTGTTGCAAAACCTTCAGAGGAATTGGCTGCGACATTTTTGGATCGAGGCAATTTTTATTGGAACGCGGGAATATTTTTATTCAGTGCAAAGGTTATGATTGAAGCATTCGAAGAATTTTCACCCGCTATTTTGGAGAATTGCAATACGGCTTTATCGCTCGCACAGCATGATTTGGATTTTCTTCGGTTGGATCACGATTCGTATGCTTGCTCTGAAAACATTTCACTGGACTATGCCATCATTGAGAAGGCTGACAACATCAAAACCGTTCCCCTTTCTTCAGATTGGAGGGACCTTGGGTCCTGGCAAGCCATTTGGTCTTTGCACGAAAAAGATCGGAATGGAAATGTAGAACGTGGCGATGTTTTATTGCTGGATACATTCAATAGTTTCGTTTCAAGCGAAGACGATTTTCAGCTTTCCGTGATCGGACTGGACAATATATTCACAGTTGCAACTAGGGACGGAATCGTTGTCGCTTCCAAGGATCGGGTTCAGGATATAGAAGAGATAGTAAATATTCTGCCAGTACAGGAAAGATCTGATACCTGCCCGCATCGGCGGGTCTACCGGCCATGGGGATGGTATGAGGGATTAGGTCTGGGAGACCGTTATCTGGTCAAATGCATTATGGTAAATCCCGGAGCAAAACTTTCGCTACAAAAGCATTACCATCGCACTGAACACTGGGTTGTTGTGAAAGGAACCCTGGAAGTTACAGTTGGAGATGAAATAAACCTACTATCCGAAAATCAGTCTATCTACGTTCCTCTCGGTGAACCACATCGGTTGGTTAATCCTGGACTTGTACCTGCATTTCTGATCGAAGTGCAATCAGGGTCCTATCTGGGTGAAGACGATATAGTCCGTTTCGAAGATATCTATGGCCGG
>JBPCWG010000196.1:0-14247 GCA_051009705.1 Methyloligellaceae bacterium
GAAGCGGAATATAATTTCTGGACCAAACCTGAACTGGCCTCTAGTGCAGATAAAAGAATGCAAGGGCGGCTGAAGGCTATAAATGCCAATGTTGTGCCGTTTGCAGAGAAAATGACATTTTTGAAACCAGAGGGCGAAGTTGTTACAGGGATTCGGGCCGTTGATGCCTCCGGTCACACACCTGGACATATGGCCTACCATATAGAAAGTGACAACGGACGGTTCCTGTTGTTTGCGGATACAACGAACCATTATGTGGCTTCCCTGCAAAAACCGGATTGGCATGTTGTTTTCGATATGGATAAGGAAAAAGCTGCGGCTTCCCGGAAAAAAATTCTCGATATGATCGCCACAGACAAAATTCCTTCAGCCGGATATCACATGCCCTTCCCTGCAGTGGGGTATGTTGAACGGAAAGATAGCGGCTTTCGCTGGGTTCCCGCGAGCTATCAGCTCGATCTTTGAAGCAAATTCAAAGAAACAGGTGAGAATCTGCCGGTCCTACGACCGGCAGATCACATAAATCCTATTTAATTGATCAATTTCTATTGAGAATCTGGCGATCAGACATCAAAGTTTAACCGCTCTTTATTGAGATTATTTTCCCACAAACCATATTCGGAATATCCACTCCATGCCTTAACGCCATAGGGTTCAATAGATTCTAACAAGTCACTGTGTAGTGGATTAAATTGGAAATTGGAGTCCCCAATGAAATTGATCATCCGACTGGCCATTCTATTTCCTGTATTTGCATTTTCTCATTCTGCTGCTGAAGCGCAAAAGGTTTATTCCTCTAAACAAGCGAAATTTGTTGTGGAGACCGTTGTGGGCGGACTCGAAAGACCCTGGTCACTCGCCTTTCTGCCCAATGGCGATATGCTGGTGACAGAGAAATCCGGTCGACTGAGACTCGTTCAAGATGGAAAGCTTGTTGCCAAGGCGATCGAAGGGTTACCTCGAATTGCCGTTGTTGGCCAGGGAGGGCTTTTGGATGTCGTGCTGCATCCAAATTTTGCAGATAATAAAAGAATTTATATTTCCTATTCGGCACGAGGTGCAGGAGGAACTGGCACTGAGGTCATGACCGGGTTATTCGACGGTCAGAAACTCAGCAATACCAAAGTCATCATGCGGGCCCTGCCCAAATCCCGGGGAGGCGTTCATTTCGGATCCCGTATGGCCTTTGATACCCAGGGACATCTGTATATATCCCTTGGCGACAGAGGCCGGCGAAACCAGGCACAGCGACTCTCGACGCACTATGGATCTGTTCTCAAATTGATGGATGATGGCCGCGTCCCAGCGGACAATCCGTTTTTAAAGAATCCCGAGCGCAAACAGGAAATTTATTCCTATGGACACAGGAATGTTCAGGGCATTGCATTGAATCCTTTGACCAATGACATGTGGGCTCATGAGCACGGGCCCAGAGGCGGCGATGAAGTCAATATCCTGAAAAAAGGCGCAAATTTTGGATGGCCGGCCATAACTTATGGAATTAACTATGACGGTTCGACCATCACGGAAAAGAAACGGGCTCCAGGTATGGAGCAGCCGGTTACATATTGGGTTCCTTCGATCGCTCCCAGTGGAATGGCATTTTACAACGGCAATAAATTTCCGCAGTGGAAAGGTGATTTATTCGTCGGTGCCCTCGCAGGTGCTCATCTTAGACGGCTGGAAATCAAAGCGAACAAAGTTGTCGATCAGGAACAACTGCTTGGAGATCTGGGTTCCAGAATCCGGGATGTTCGGATGGGACCTGATGGATATATCTATGTCCTGACAGATCAACAAAATGGAAAGATTCTGCGTCTCAAACCGGCAACCTAGTTCAATAGGATAGGCTTATGCGACTTCAGGATGCAGCTGTTCAGCTAGGTCACTATCCCAGAAGGCCGCTTCAATCTTGTGTCCATCCAGGTCTCGCACAAAACACCCATAGTAGGGGTCGCCATACTCTTTTCGCGGCCCCGGGGCTCCCTCCTCTTTTGCTCCGGACTTTAGAGCAACATCATAAAAATTTTGTACCTGCTCTTTGGAAGTGGCGATAAATCCAAAGTGCGTGCCATTCCCGAGGGTGGCCGGCTGTCCATCGATCGGCGTCTGCACCCAGAATTCTGGAAACTTTCGACCATAGGCTACGGCTTCCCCATGTTCCATTATGCGTCGGCAATTCAATGTCGCGAGTACGGTGTCATAAAACGTAATGGCCTGCTCAAACTGGTTGGTGCCGATGGAAATATGAGAAACAATACTGACAGGTTCTTCGCTCATAAATTCGATCCTCTATGATAAATAAACTTCATATTGATGTGCTGAATTTTTGCTGTATCGAGGTTCTAACTTGATCCTCAATTTCGTAAAATAAAAATTGCCTATAATTGTATGGACCTTATTTGGCAACTCTCGTCGATAACATCAGTAAAGACTTGAACTCAGGGTAAAATCAGCTTGGATATTTGATCCTCGGGAAACACGAACTCGTCAAGATTGGATCCTTCTCCCTCTCGGTCGATGACCAGAAACTCGGATATTGTTTCGCAACATATCAGGGGGTGATGCCATACGCCTTTGTGATAATTCACTCCTTGTGAAGGCGAAGCCGAAAAGGCGTGGAGGGTGCCTGGCTGACCATCTTGTCCATTCGATGCGACTACAATTAAATAAGGCTGACCACCGAGGGGGTAGAAAGCCTGGGATCCAAGGGGATGGCGTTCCAGCATGGCAATTTCCAATGGAAATTGCCGCGGGGTTCCGCGAAAGATGCTGACAATTGGGTGGCCACTATTGTCGGAGACGTCGATTGTTGCGAGATTATGGAATCGTGTTGTTGTTCCGGAATTGATTTTCTGCTGTTCCGCATTTTCAGTTTCGATCACCGCTCCAAAGGTTTTGAAGTTTGATGCGGTTAACGGGATTGGAACGAGTTCCTGCATGAGTCAGCCGATCTCTGTGATCTTTCCGTAAAGGCGCAGCCTGGAAACACCACCGTCAGGATAGATGCTAAAGCGAACAAAATTTATGGGATCATGATTCTTTATTTGATCCCGGAAATTCTGCTGACAGTCGGCTGCCAGCTTCTGTTGCGGGAGTATATCCTGCCACGCTTCGCTTTGTTTGATAAGTTCGGATCGCTCCAGATCCCGGGACAGTCGCGCACCCTGAAGTGTGCATGAATCCGGATAGTTGCCTTTGAAATGGGCAGTGTCGACAAGAATGTCCTCAATCTGCCCGACTGTTGCGAGCTTAATGATACACCAATCATGTCCGGGCCCCCGACGGCGCGCGGTTTCCCAGCCATCCCCCATATCAATTCCCGGCATGGGTGCCAATATATTTGATGGTTTTCCGTAGTGGGCATCACTCCAGCATACAGGACGAGCACCATTTGCCAGGGCGGCGAGATCGACCGTTTCCGTTAGTTCCTTTTCAGACCAATTCTTTTCCAGCTCACCGAAAACACGCAGGCGTGCGACACCGCCATCTGGCACGATATTCAATCGCAAATGACTCCAGATGCCGGAATTCGAGACTTCGATCACATTGTGCGAGTCACCTTTTAGGTCCGTCAGGGATACAAGGCCTTGCCAGTCATCATCGTCAGGAATTTCTTTGTTTGAGTGACAGACATCAATTGATGCCTTTGGGGCATAGTTGCCGGTAAAGAAACTAGTATCAATATCGACGAAACGTATGCGGCCTGAAAATCCGAATTTGATGATACACCAGTCGTGTCCAGGTGACCTTCGTCGGCGGCTTTCCCAACCATCCATCCATTTGCCGTGGTCATCATATTTGTCAGGAATGAAAATGGGATCAGCCAGATCGATAAGGCGTTCTTTGGGGGCAAAGAAATCATCACTGGCTAGAAGCGTTTCCGAACCCAACCGTCGGCTTGCAAGATTGACCCAGGTTTCGGACAGAGATTGTATTTCCGGATCGATCGGTGCGGTGATGATCTGTTCGGACATATGCAGTGTAATTCCTAGTTATCTGGCTTGTGATGTTCGTGCCAGTGGCGGGCGATATCGATCCGACGGGGGAACCAAACATCTTCATGGGATTTGGCATAGCTGAGAAATTTTTCCAGCGAAGCAGACCTGCCTGGACGGCCTGCCAGTCGACAGTGAAGACCGATGGACATCATTTTAGGGGCTCCGGACTGACCTTCCTTGTATAAGACATCGAAACTATCTTTCAAATAAGAGAAGAATTGTTCACCGGAATTAAATCCCTGAGCCGTAGCAAAACGCATGTCATTGCTGTCGAGGGAATAAGGAATGACCAGATGATCGTCATTCACTCCCTTTACCCAATAAGGAAGATCATCCGCATAGGAATCTGAATCATATAAAAATCCACCTTCTTCAACTACCAGATCACGGGTGTTATCTGTGCATCGGCCGAGATACCATCCATAGGGGCGTTCACCGGTAGCTTCAGTGTGCAAAGCGATCGCCTCTTCCATATGTTCCTTTTCAATCTCTCGAGGTATGTGACGATACTCGATCCAGCGAAGTCCGTGACTCGCGATTTCCCAGTCCAATTCTTTCATGGCAGCAACGGCCTGGGGATTTCGGGACAAGGCCATGGCAATCGCATAAACGGTAATTGGAATCTCATAGTCTCGAAACAAGCGCCAAATGCGCCAAAACCCGGATCTTGATCCATATTCGTAGATCGATTCCATATTCATGTGCCGTTGATTTGGCCAGGGTTCGGCACCAACAATTTCTGAGAGAAAAGCTTCCGAAGCTTCATCGCCGTGTAGAATGCAGTTTTCACCACCCTCTTCGTAGTTCATCACAAACTGTAAGGCGATTTTCGCGTTTCCCGGCCATTTAGGATCCGGAGTCGTCCGGCCATACCCAATGAGATCACGAGGATAATCTGTACTCAACCTTTCACTTCCTTCCCTGAACGGCTTCAAGTGTTTTCGAGTAGAGTTTCAATCCTTAACCGAGCGATTTTATGCACCTGCCGGAGTGCTGTTTGAAACTCTTGTGACTTATCGTTAGAAACGCGATCCTCGAATGCTTTCAGTATATCCCTTCGATCGAGGCCTTTCACTGCAATAATAAACGGAAAGCCGAATTTTGTTGAATATTCGGAATTGAGTGCCTGAAATTTTTCGAATTCCTCCGGGTTGCATTTATCAAGTCCCGCACTTGATTGTTCCGATTTTGAATCGCTTGTGAGCTTGTCCTCTATTGCGAGTTTTCCAACGAGTTCCGGATGGGCTTTGAGAAGTTTGAGTTTTTTTTCCTGTGAAGCCGAATCGACGACTTCTGCCATCTTTGCAGCAAGTGCGGAGGATTCATCTTCCCGCTGAGCCATTCCCTTATTGAAAGTTTCTTCCGCGATCCAAGGAGAATGCTCATACACACCGCCAAATTGGTCGAGAAATTGCCGCAGAGACATTTCTGAAGGTTTGACGTTCAAAGATTTGGCCACAATTTTACCTGTTCAACCTAAACTGCCTAATGTTTGAGCTGCACAATACCGGAATAAAGGCATCACCGGAATTCTGAATTTCCAATTGAATACCAACGATTTAATTTTATGCAATTTAAAAAAAAAGATGGCTAATTCAATGATTTTTATTCAATAATACCCTGGTTTAGCAAATGGAGAAGAAATTCTATTGCTGCGCAATCTGGGACCGTCAATATCGGATCAGAGGCACGCGAATAAAATTATCGATTTCAATTGAACTCAAGGAATACGTCAATGGGTAGATTGACAACCCATGTCCTGGACACTGCAGTTGGCAAACCGGCAGAAAATTTGAAAATTGCTTTGTTTCGATTTGAAAATGCAAATTCGGTCAAAGTCAGTGAGTATCGAACAAATGCTGATGGGCGAACTGATCGCCCCATGCTTGATGAAAACGATTTTGCACCTGGAGAGTACGAGTTGCAATTCTTTGCAGGTGACTATTTTGACACCCTGAATATTAGCTTACCCTCGCCCAAATTTCTTGATGTTGTGGTCATCAGATTCGGAATTTCCGATTCCGATTCTCACTACCATGTTCCTCTTCTTCTTTCTCCATTTGGCTATTCGACCTATCGCGGAAGCTAGGCCGGACAGGACAACAACTCTATGCGTAATCATATTTCATTTGTTTTGAATGGTGAGTTGAAAACAGTTGAAAACTTTGCGCCTACTCAGACGGTCCTGAATTTCCTGCGCAAAACAAACAAATTAACTGGTACCAAAGAGGGTTGTGCGGAGGGTGATTGCGGCGCATGTACTGTTGTTATCGGAGAGCTCGTCGACGACAAATTGATTCATCGGGCTGTCAACGCTTGTATTCAGTTTGTACCCATGCTTGACGGTAAATCCATTACGACCGTCGAAGGACTTGCGGATGGAGCGCATTTGCATCCCGTACAGCAGTCTATGGTCGATCTGCATGGATCTCAGTGCGGATTTTGTACACCCGGATTTGTCATGTCGCTTTATGGTGCATACCTCAACCGTGAGGTACTCAACCGTGATGGTTTAAATGATATTCTGGCCGGTAACCTCTGTCGATGCACCGGCTATGGGCCGATCATTGATGCGGGATTGCAGATGCGGCATTTGCCTGAATCTGAGCAGCAGTCAAAGCGACTGATGGAAGAAGAAAGACTACTCATATCCCTTGGAGAACAAGAAACGCTGCATCTCTCTTTCTGGGATTTTCAGTATTTCGCTCCGAAAACTAGTGATGAACTGGCGCAGCTTTATCTCACGCACCCGGATGCTACAATTGTTGCCGGTGCCACGGACGTGGGACTTTGGGTTACGAAACAACATCGCAAATTGCCAACAATCATTGAGATCGGAAAAGTCGCGGACTTAAAACAAGTGACTCGCGATGATCACAATGTCATCGTTGGTGCCGGTGTCAATTGTGCGCAATTCGAAAAACTTCTGAAGGACCTGTATCCGGACTTTGCTGAACTCATGCGGAGATTTGGGTCAAATCAGGTGAGGCAGGCCGGGACGATTGGAGGAAATATTGCGAATGGATCTCCGATCGGGGATTCGATGCCGGCTTTGATCGCACTGGCCGCAAAGGTGACATTGCGAAAAGGAAGTGGAAAACGGGAAGTAGCCCTGGAAGATTTCTTCATCTCCTACGGAAAGCAGGATCGAACGCCCGGAGAGTTTGTCGAATCCATTTCCTTCCCATTGGACGATAAACCGGATCGATTGAGGTGTTATAAGATATCCAAGCGTTTTGATCAGGACATTTCGGCTATCTGCGGCTGTTTTTATGTCCGGGTAAATGGACAGATCATCGAAGAGGTGAGACTTGGTTTTGGAGGCATGGCCGGCATTCCCCAGCGGGCTAAATTCGCGGAACAGGAGTTGTTAGGCAGCAACTGGGACAGGGAATCAATTGAAGCCGCCGCTAATGCCCTGCTCAGGGATTTCAAGCCGTTAACCGATGCCCGGGGGTCAGCGGAATACAGAATGCAGGTCGCGCAGAATCTGCTTAGAAAATATTTCCACGAATCGCAATACCCGCTCGCAGAATCGCGTATCGTCGGGCAGGAATCCGTCTACTAAAGAACCAGATTGATGAACTCAGATATCGAAAATATCACTATTTCTTCCGAGATCGATGGCGGAGTGCATCGGAAGCAAAAACATGACAGTGGACCCAAACATGTGACCGGAAAGGCGGTTTACACAGACGATATTCCCTGTCCGGAAAACAGTCTTGAAGTCTATATTGCTATGAGCACCTGCGCCCACGGTCGAATAACAAGCATGGACCTGTCCGAGGTCCGAAAACATCCGGACGCGGTTTGTGTTCTTGATGCCGATGATATTCCAGGCGTCAATGATGTCAGCCCTATAGCTGGTGATGATCCGGTATTTGCGAGCGACATTGTTCAGTACTACGGTCAGTCTCTTTTTGCAGTCGCCGCGAATTCTATCGAACTGGCACGTGAAGCGGCTTCGTTGGCGAATGTCAAGTATGAAGTTTTACCTGCCATTATGAATATCGATAAAGCAATGGAGATAGAATCCTTTCTCGAACCGCCATATACAATCGAGAAAGGCGACGCTGAGGCAGCCATTTCTTCAGCGCCGAACAGGATTAGCGGCCGCATTTACATCGGCGGACAGGAACATTTCTACCTGGAAGGGCAGGCATCACTGGCCATCCCTTCGGAAGATGAGGATGTTGTCGTTCATTGTTCTACCCAGCATCCGAGCGAGATCCAGCATAAAGTAGCTCACGTCCTTGGAGTTCCCAGCCACAGTGTCACCGTTGAAGTTCGGCGCATGGGCGGGGCATTTGGAGGCAAGGAAAGCCAGGGGAATCTCCTTGCCGCAGTAGCAGCCCTGGTCGCCAAGAAAACATCAAGGGCTGCAAAAGTCGTTTATGATCGTGATGATGATATGATGATTACCGGCAAACGTCATGATTTCAGAATTGACTACGAGGCCGGCTTTGACGATCAGGGTTTGATTATCGGTGTTGCGTTCGATCAGGCCCTGAGATGCGGCATGTCATGGGATTTGTCAGAACCGATTGCCGACCGGGCCATGTTTCATGCGGACAATTGCTGTTTTATTCCGGATATCAGGATTACGTCTTACCGGTGCAAGACGCACACCCAGTCCAATACGGCCTTTCGCGGATTTGGCGGTCCCCAGGGAATGGTCGGTATTGAGCGGGTTGTCGATGAAATCGCACATCATCTGCAACTGGATCCCCATGAGGTGCGAAAAAGAAATTCTTACACCCATAAAGATGAGGTTGCCGCAAACGCCGACAAGTCTGAACGGGCTGTGACTCCTTATGGAATGGTTGTGGAAGATTGCGTTATCCAGGATCTATACAAAGAGCTGGAAGAGAGTTCCAATTATCGTCAACGCCGAGAAGAAATTCGCGACTGGAATAAGACCAGCAAAATTCTCAAACGCGGGATCGCACTGACACCGGTGAAATTCGGTATATCTTTTACCAAGACATTTCTCAATCAGGCCGGTGCCCTCATCCATGTCTACAATGACGGATCGATCCACCTGAACCATGGTGGAACGGAAATGGGTCAAGGTCTTTTCACGAAAGTTGCCCAGGTTGTCGCCGAAGAATTTCAGGTGAACATCGATCGCATCAAGATTACGGCGACGACCACAGCCAAGGTCCCCAATACTTCGGCGACAGCCGCATCTTCGGGTTCAGATTTAAATGGCATGGCGGCGCAGAATGCGGCTCAGAAGATCAAGAAAAGATTGATTGATTTTCTGGCTGAAAGGCATCAGACCGATGTCGACAAAATCGAATTTTTACCCGGAAGGGTACGCGTAGGCACGGAAGAATTTTCCTTCGACTCCATCATTCTGGAAGCCTACATGGCGCGTGTCTCTCTATCGGCAACGGGATTTTATGCAACCCCGAATATCAGTTGGGAGAAAGAAGAAGGTCGGGGTCGTCCCTTCTTTTATTTTGCCTACGGTGCCGCGGTCAGTGAAGTCATCATCGATACGCTGACAGGTGAAAATAAGATGTTAAGGGTCGACATACTGCATGATGTAGGTAAGTCTCTGAACCCCGCCATCGATCTGGGCCAGATTGAAGGTGGTTTTATCCAGGGCGCCGGCTGGTTAACAACTGAAGAACTGGTATGGGATGAAAACGGAAAACTGCTGACCCATGCGCCGTCGACTTACAAAATTCCAGCCTGTTCCGATCGCCCGAAACAAATGAACATTAATCTCTGGAAAGCCGGTTCGAACAGTGAAAATACAATATTTCGTTCCAAAGCAGTTGGTGAACCCCCCCTGATGCTCGGAATTTCTACTTTTCTGGCACTTTCTGATGCCGTGGCGAGTGTCGATGACTATCGGCAATATCCGGAACTTGATGCACCGGCGACCCCGGAGCAAATTCTGACGGCTGTGAGCCGACTTTCTGACCAGAGCCGGGAGGAAAAAGCGATACAATGAGCCACAACTGGTTACAGCATCTTGTTCGCTATTCCAGGACCCATGGGATCTTTACGCGCGTGACGGTTCTCAGATCCGAGGGGTCAGCACCACGAGAGGTCGGTGCCTGGATGCTTGTCGGTGTTTCAGATCAGTTCGGGACGATCGGTGGCGGTGCACTCGAACTGGATGCCACCAGACTGGCCCGGAGTTTGTTTGAAAGCCGGGTTGCCTCTTCCAACAGCTGGGTAAGAGAGGTCAAAGATTATCCACTCGGACCCTCGCTTGGACAGTGTTGTGGTGGTTTTGTAAAACTTCTATTCGAAGTCTTTACCGTGGACGAAGTAAGCACAATAGATGCTTCCCCGACCTCGGATTTGGATGAGGAATTGCTTGTCTTCCGGCCCGTCGAGAGCGGCGAACCTTTACAGCTCGCGGCCAGTCGTAAGGAATTTCACTCCTGGCCATTTCAGATTTCAAAACATATGAGAGAGATGTTGTCTGGCCAGTCGCTACGGAAAGCTCAGTACTACAGTGATCGGGGAAAGGATTCTGGCTGGTTTGTCGAACCCGTTGAATCTCGGGAAATTCCCCTATACCTCTATGGTGCGGGTCATGTGGGGCAGGCTGTTGCCAGCGTATTGGAAAATCTGGAATTCAGGATTAAGTGGCTGGACTTTTCTGCGGATCGTTTTCCGGCAAAGGATAATTTACCTGGGAATGCTGAAATAGTCGTGACCAGCACACCACACAAAGTCGGTCAGGATGCGAAAATCGGTGCATTTCACATCATTATGACTTATTCCCATTCTGTCGATCTGGCCATTTGCCACGCATTGCTGCAAAAAAACCAGTTCGGCTTTCTCGGCCTGATCGGCTCTAGAACAAAACGCCAGCGTTTCGTCAATCGATTGCTGGAGATGAATGTCGATCATAACGCGATTGAACGTTTAGTCTGTCCGATAGGAGCCAATGTGACGACAGGAAAACAGCCTAATCATATCGCTATCGCTATCGCTGCTCAGCTCGTTGAGGAGATGGAACTGCGTGATCAGAGGATTGCCAGAACTATCGGGAATGAAATTTTATGACCAAAGAAACACTTCTCACACTGTCTGGTCTGACCAAACAATTTCCGGGCGTGTTAGCGAACGATAATGTTTCCTTTGAGATCAATAAAGGAGAGATCCATGCTCTCCTTGGTGAAAATGGAGCCGGCAAATCCACGCTTGTTAAGATAATTTACGGTGTGAACAAGCCGGATGCGGGAACAATGCTTCTCAATGGCATCCCATTTTTACCGTCGAAGCCGTCCGATGCTCGTGCTCAAGGTATAGGCATGGTGTTCCAGCATTTTTCGCTATTTGAGGCTCTGACGGTCGCGGAAAATATCGAACTGGGTATTAGTCCCGAGTTAGCGAAAAACGGGCTGAGACAACGCATTATTGATGTGTCAAAACAATATGGTTTGGAACTGGATCCTGACCGTCTCATCGGTTCACTCTCGGTCGGCGTGCGTCAGCGCGTGGAAATTGTTCGATGTCTGTTGCAAGACCCGCAATTGATTATCATGGATGAGCCGACATCCGTGTTAACCCCTCAGGAAGTGGATGTGCTGTTTCAAACTTTGCAGCGTTTGCGTAATGAGGGTAGGTCCATACTCTATATTTCCCACAAGCTGGAGGAAATTCGAGCGTTGTGCGAACACGCGACAATTCTGCGGGGTGGCCGCGTCGTCGCCACGTGCACTCCTGCCGAAGAGACAGCGAAAAGCCTGGCGGAAATGATGATCGGTTCTTCACTTACTCTGCCCCAAAGGGAAATGAATACACCGGGAGATGTTCGGCTCTCCGTTGATCGCCTGTCTCTGGAAAGCGAGGATCCATTCGGGGCGGATCTCCAGGACATCAGTTTCTATGTCAAATCCGGTGAAATATTTGGTATTGCAGGTGTTGCGGGCAATGGCCAGAACAAGCTTATGGAGGCCCTCATCGGCGAAAGACTATGCGATGGTATCTCCAAAATCCAAATAGATGGCAACGAGATCAGCAGGTCCGGGCCTAATGAAAGACGCAAGCTGGGTATGTGTTTTATTCCCGAGGAACGTCTCGGACACGGCGCAGTTCCGGATATGAGCCTTTGGGAAAACACCATTGTGACCGCACGCGAACGGCGTCAGCTGTCGAACAACGGATTTATCAACATTCGCGCGGCTCATGAATTTGCCGAGCAGGTGGTAAATGATTTTGATGTTCGGACAGCCGGAATCGAACATGCAGCTCGAAGTTTGTCCGGAGGCAATCTGCAGAAATTCATTGTCGGCCGCGAATTGCTGCAATCACCATCGGTTCTGATAGCCTCACAACCCACCTGGGGTGTCGATGCCGGTGCCGCATCATCCATTCATCAGATGCTGCTGAAGATTGCACGTGAAGGAACAGCTATCCTGCTGATTTCCCAGGATCTTGATGAATTGTTTGCAATATCGGATCGGATTGCGGTTATTGCCAACGGGAAACTCTCCCGGCCTGAAAATGTGAAAGACCTGACCATCGAAAAAATCGGTCTCGATATGGGTGGGCAATCGCAGGAAAGTGAAACGCATGCTCAAGCTTGAGAGACGCAAAGAGCCATCCAAGTTCATGTTGTATGTCACGCCATTTGTGGCCGTGATCCTGACGATGCTGGCAGGTCTGCTTTTATTTCTGTTGCTGGGCAAGGCACCGGTTCAGGCGATTACATTGATATTTTTCACGCCCCTGACCTCCGTTTTCAGCTTGACGGAACTCGCCGTGAAAGCGACGCCGCTGATCCTCATTGCCATCGGTCTCTCTTTCGGCTTTCGAGCCGGTATCTGGAATATCGGCGCTGAAGGGCAGTTCATTATGGGCGCTGTGTGTGGTGGAGCTGTCGCGCTGGCCTTGTATGAGGTTCAGGGGATATGGGTGCTTCCGTTAATGTGTATCGCCGGCATTGCCGGTGGCATGTTGTGGGCTGCCATCCCCGCCTACCTGCGGATAAGGTTCAATGCCAATGAAATTCTTGTAAGCCTCATGCTCGTCTATGTGGCATCGCTTTTGCTCAGTATTCTCGTCCACGGCATATTACGCGATCCCGATGGGCACAATTTTCCAGAGAGCCGGTTGTTCCATGATTCCGCAACTTTGCCGATATTGGTCGAGAATACCCGTGCTCATGCCGGAATTTTGGTGACCCTTGTTGTTGTTGCCATTGCCTGGGTATTTGTTCAAAGGCATATCGTCGGGTTTCAGATCAAGGCGCTGGGTGATGCACCGCGGGCGGCAAAATTTGCGGGATTTTCAGAGAATAGAATAATCTGGCTGTGTTTTCTTTGTTCCGGTGCCTTGGCCGGTCTGGCAGGTTTGTTTGAAGCTGCGGGACCCGTGGGGCAGCTGGTGCCGGCCCTGCCTGTCGGTTACGGATTTACGGCGATCATTGTCGCTTTCCTTGGCCGCCTCAATCCCATCGGCATATTTCTGGGAGGATTACTTATGGCCTTGACTTATATCGGGGGAGAGGGTGCGCAAATTGCCATGAGCCTGCCAAGTGCGACAACCAGCGTGTTCCAGGGAATGCTTCTGTTCTTCCTCCTTGCAACCGATATTCTCGTTAATTTCAGATTCCGTTGGATTTCCAATAAGCCGGGATCCCTGGAACCGGCTCCAGTGAGCCTTCAGCAAGCGGAGTAGATGGAAACCATGGATCTTATTGTCAATATTCTTCTCGGTATCTCTGTTGCGGCGACACCTCTCGTTTTCGCGGCGATTGGCGAGCTTGTTGTCGAAAAATCCGGAGTTCTTAATCTCGGTGTCGAAGGGATGATGATCATTGGCGCGATCACCGGCTTCGCGATCACTATCGAAACCGGTAGTTTTATACTGGGAATAATTGCATCTGTTGTCGCCGGTGCCCTTATGGCCTTTCTGTTCGGCGTTCTTACCCAGTCTCTTTTGGCGAATCAGGTCGCAACCGGTCTGGCATTGACACTGTTCGGTCTCGGATTGGCTGCATTGATCGGCCAGGGCTATTCCGGAAAGTCGACGGGCGATTTTCCCAAACTCGATATTCCAGTGATAAGCGATACTCCCATCGTGGGACCGCTCATATTTGGGCAGGATTATTTGCTTTATCTCTCGATAATTCTGGTCTTTGCGGTGATCTGGTTTTTCAAAAAGACCCGCGCTGGCCTCATTATCCGCGCGATTGGTGAAAATCATGATGCTGCCCATACAATCGGTTATCCGGTCGTTTTGTATCGATACTACGCACTGCTTTTCGGCG
>JBPCWG010000197.1:0-3811 GCA_051009705.1 Methyloligellaceae bacterium
AGATGGAAGAAGACATGCTGGATTTCGCGTTTGAAGTCCGCGATAGCAGCCGGCTTTCGTGCCAAATTCGGGTGACTGAAGAACACGACGGTCTTGTTGTCCGGGTTCCTGACCGCCAATTCTAAGCACCTTTCCTTCTCAACATCCAGCGAATCTCCTGAAGCAGGAACTCGGGTTCCGCTGCCGCTCCGCTTTACTTATCTGCCGAATCTCCCCTAGCGCTGAATGGCAAAGGGAAAATCCGGAACCGTATCTGGGCGCCTTGCGACAGGATGCTGTTTTTTATCGGTCAGAACCTTGACCCGCTCCGACAACCACAAATCAAGTTCGCCGACGGAAACGACGCTGTCTTTGGAATAATCCGCCTTGCCGTCAAGCCCTTCCAGCAACGCTTCGGTAAAAGCCCCGTTCTGCCAACGGTCGTCTTCAATAGATAATTGCCGGCCGGTTGACGATGCAAACATGACGACGCCGTTTTCCGCGCTTGAAAGTTCGTTAACGACCGCCGTTACATCCAACAGAGAAAGGCCCCGGGTCTGGGTTGAGCTGCGCAAGCCACTGGCCGAATGACAGGCATCTATGAACATCAGAACCTTGCCCGGCAGAGACGAAATGGCATCCTGAATATCTGTTTGAGGAATAGCGGTTCGTCGCAATTTTTCCGGATTACCATCGACGGGCAAGTAATAAAAGCGTTGTTTCAGGTCGGTGATTCCGTGCCCGGCCAGGAACAGAAGTCCTACATCCCGGTGCGTAACTTCCTGCTCCAGCCAGTCAAGACCGTCGCGGATATTGCCAGCTGTGGCCTCCTGGTCGGTCAAAATCTTGGTGACCACCTCACGATACACACCGCCTTCCTGCTTTTTCAGGGCCTGTGAAACATCGATGGCATCCTTAGCGGCGTAGCGCAGGCGAAAGTTCTCGTCCTGATAATTACTAACCCCTATCAATAGGGCATAAAGTTTCGGTTTGGCGAACTCAGGCGTCTTCGGATTGGGCGGCGATCCCGACCATTTCAGGGCAATCTTCGCCGGCTCACTAACGGCTTTTGAAGTTCGGGCAATCAACGCAATTTGCACATCCCTGTCCGGGACAGGGATAGACAGTTTGCCGGACTGTCCCCTGGAGGGAACACGCAGGTTCGCGAGTTGCACGTCGGGAAGCGGGCGGCCATCGAGAAGTACATCCACTTTGGTGACTTCGAGTCCTGAAGGAGACCTGAGACTGTATTCGAGGTCAACCTGTTTTTGACGGAATTCGCTGTTGTTACCCGGGCCGATTATATTGATGACCGGGGGAAGGCGTTGCAGGATATCTTCTTCGCTGTCTTTACGTTTGGAAACGCGGTTTGCCTCGCGAATTGCCCGGTTTTCGTCGAATTTTTTGAGCACCAGTTTCACAATGTCCGGGCGATAGAATTTGTCCCGAAAACGGGAGCCGGGAAAGAAATCAGCTGTCTGGTCCCAGTCACGATTGATGTGCCAGCCGATGAAATCTTCACCGCCAGGGGACGCGGTAAAATACCCCTTGGGCGTCCATGCCACCCATCTCAAATCGCGGGCATGGACAAAGAGCGCCAGAAGTTCACGCCCATCGGTCATGCGATACCAGCGAATAGTGCCGTCTCCGAGGGAAGTCACGATAAGGTTGCCGTCGCCAGAAATATTTACCCCCCAGACCGTTGAGGGTGGGGTGATCTTCCACAACTGTTTGGCGTTACTGTCGTAGCGGCGGAGGGACCAGTTTGCGCCGAGGATAAATCCATCGCCGTCCGGACGTATCGCAACAGCGCGGGATTTCTCGTAATTCGAGAGTTTCAGGACTTTACCCTTGTATTTAGGGGAAAAATTGTCTTTCCATTGAGTTATCTCAAGACTCCCAGAATCACTTTCGTTTAGATTTGACGGCCGCCGCGCCGATTCCGCCAGTTCACCTTTTTCCAGATCAAAGAGTACCGATTTTTGACTCTGGTAACCAATGCCGAACCGCACCTTGAGGCCATTTTCGGACAGGGTGAAATGCTTCCCGAGCTTGCCGCGCATATCGGCCTTCACACCGTCTACCCAGAGTACCTTTTTGCCGGTATTTGTCACCATGCCAATGGACGGATCGGCGCCACCAATGGCGATCTGATCACGGCAGGGAGCGAGATCAAGCACCGAGGTCAGAGGACCCTTGATATTCTGCATTTGACCGCGGCCCTGATTGTCCCAGATAAGAACGCGACGCGCACCGTTCTTATAATAAGACCCGCCGGCGATAAGCCGCTCGCCGTCCGCAGACCAGGTCACCGAAATGAGGTTGCCGTTGGCAATGCCTTTAAGGTCGGGTGAAAATTTGTAGTTCAAGGTATTCGTATCATAAACATCGACACCGGCACGGTCATAGTAGCCAATAGCTACATTCTGTCCGGATGGGTCAACGGCGATTCCGAAACTCTCCTTGCCATTTCTGATTTTGATCTTTCTCAGCAGCTTAAAGTTCTGATCATATTGGCGCAGATTGCTGTCATAAGAGGAAGTGAACAGACGACCATTGTTGTCAAAGGCGGCACCATAGCTGTCGCCCTGATAGTCACGGTCCTCACCAACCACATTCCAGCTATCGACTTCCCAGACCTTGACACCCTTCTTACCGCCCATCACAGCTGCCAGATAACGTCCGTCCCGGGAGAAGGCGAGATCGTTGACTATGCTTGGAAGGTCGGTTAATCGCTTCAGCACACGGCCTGTGACCGCATCAACAACGTATACCGCCATCGACCGTTTCTGAGTCCATTGGGCGTCCCAGCCGCCGGCGGCGATTAGGCGGCCATCATTCGATAGGGTTGTCGCGAAAAATTTACCCTCGTGGCCGGGGCCAATGGGGAGGCGGACCGTCCTCAGTAATTGCCCGTCCGGCAACGACCATAGCCGGACAGTCTTGTCATCTGAACCGGTGGCCATGATCGTGCAGTTTCTGTCAACGCCGATGCGACGGATCATGGCCGTATGCATACCCGTCTCGATGCGCAGTTTGGGTTCTGGATTGGGGCGAGGTTCCTGCCCCTGGGCCTCTATGCCGGTGAGTGTAACCGCCGCCGCGAGTATAGCAGTGACAGCTGACTTCATTGAACGCCTGATCATGTGTCCTCCCCTTCGAATCTGGCCCGAAAAACGACTCACCCCCTATAGTATGTAATTTCCAGATTTTATGGATACAGAATGCCGTGATGGTCACGTCCTGTGGATGAGTTGCGCCTGCTCGGGTCTCGAACCAACCGGTTGGAATATGACATTTGAATTTTCAGGAATTATGGCAGCGACCGGAAAACGGCTAATAAAAACCAGATTAAATCGCAAGATAGCGGGAATAAACCGAATTGCCTATCGGCCTTAAAAGGCAGGGATCATGTAGATTTGCAATCCGGGATGTGCGGTCGCCTAGCGGACCGGCTTGTTATCCCCGGGAAATAGCGCATCCGAGGGATCCCATTTTTTCTCACCCACATTTGTGAGGATTTCCGCTTCTTTTTTCTCAGCCACCTGTTTTTTCGGGGCAGGCGTGAAATCACCGGCCAGATGACGGTTCAAGTCCTTGCGAATTTCTTCAATTTTGCGTTTTGAACAAAATTCGTTGTTAGCGGCAATCCGTTGACTGATGGTATTGCGGGTATAGTCGTAGGTTTGCGATATTTTTTGCAACACAGTCGGGTCCGGTTGTAGCCGGGTTTCGTAAGCGATCAGGGATGATTTCAGCTTTTGATCGTTGAAATAAAACTTGCATTTTGACGCCCTGGCTGAAGTCCAGGCAACTTGAATAGCCCGCGCTG
>JBPCWG010000198.1:0-6138 GCA_051009705.1 Methyloligellaceae bacterium
ATGCCGTATACAAATATGTACTGCAGAATTTTTCCAAGGCTGACCAGGATTGGCTGCCTGATGCCATTGAGACGATGGCCAAAGCATCGGTGCATCTGGCGGATGACCGTGCTGACAAGTTCATGAACGAAGTTGCCCGTGTGCTTGGCAACAGTGACGACAAGAAACAAACCAAACCTAAACCGTCAGGCTCGCCAGATAGCAAAACCAGGAAAAAATTCACGGGCGGAGGTGACAAAACAAGAGAGAACAAAGTCTCTCCTGCCCGGTCCGGAGAGAAAAAGAAGCCCGAGGAGGAATCCCAGTCCGGTCCTTTGGCCGAAAAACTGCGCGCCTTGTTCTCACGTAATTCAGATAAAAATCAAGGACCGGAATAATGGGCTTCAAATGCGGTATTGTCGGTCTTCCCAATGTCGGAAAATCCACTCTGTTCAACGCGCTGACACAGACATCCTCAGCGGAAGCGGCTAACTATCCTTTCTGCACCATCGAGCCAAATGTTGGTGAGGTCTTTGTACCGGATGAGCGACTTGCAAAAATTACGGCCATCGCCGATTCAAAGACCGTAGTCCCGACACGTCTTACATTTGTTGATATCGCCGGCCTCGTAAAGGGAGCGTCCAAGGGTGAGGGGCTGGGCAACAAATTCCTGGCCCATATTCGGGAAGTCGATGCCATTGCCTATGTTTTCAGATGCTTTGAAGATAGCGAAATCACCCATGTGGAAGGGCGAATTGATCCACTGTCCGATGCCGAGGCGGTTGAAACGGAGCTGATGCTGGCTGATCTCGAAAGTCTGGAGAAACGTATCGAAGGTCTGGAACGCCGTATCCGCGGACAGGACAAAGAAGCCAAAGCCATCCTGGCCCTAGTCGAAAAAACACTACCGCTTCTTCGGGATGGGATCCCGGCGCGAAATCTCGAACTGAACGAGGATGAAAAGAAACTGTTCCGGCAACTCAACCTGCTGACGTCAAAACCCGTGCTCTATGTCTGCAATGTCGATGAAGAATCGGCGGCGGCGGGAAACAGTTTTTCAAAGGTGGTGGAACAATACGCCACTGAGACCGGGGCAGGTTGTATCGTTATATCCGCTAAAATCGAATCGGAGCTCGCACAACTTGATGAGGCGGAGCAAAACGAATATCTGGAGACCCTTGGCCTGGAAGAACCGGGCCTTAAGCGGCTGATCCGGGAAGGATACAACCTTCTGAACCTGATTACATTCTTTACGTCAGGTCCTAACGAGTCGCGGGCCTGGACGATCAGGCAGAATACCGCCGCTCCACGAGCTGCGGGAACAATACATACGGATTTCGAACGCGGCTTTATCCGTGCCCAGACCATTGCGTATGATGATTTCATAAACTTCAATGGTGAAAATGGCGCAAAGGAAGCGGGAAAAATGCGGGACGAGGGTAAGGACTATATCGTCCAGGACGGTGATGTCATTCTCTTCAAATTCGCGACCTGAGACTAAAGCCAATACCCTTCGGGACTATCACGACCTGACTCCCGCTACTCACCTTCGAACTCGATGAGCGATCTGCAGGGAACACCCAACTCTTCAACAATCTTCAAGCCGCCGAGATCCGGGAGATCTATGACAAAACAGGCGCCGACGACGTTACCCCTGACTTTACGTATGAGATTGACGGCTGCACGCGCTGTCCCGCCGGTTGCGATGAGATCATCAACAATGAGTACATTGGTGTCGGGATCGATGGCATCGGCATGGATTTCAACCGTATCGGTACCGTACTCCAGTTCATAGGTTTCACCAATTGTTTCGGCAGGCAGTTTGCCCTGCTTCCGGATGGGAACAAATCCGGTGCCCAGACGGTCGGCCACCGCTCCCCCGAGAATAAAGCCACGGGCTTCAATACCGGCGACGACATCGATGCTCATGGATCTGTAGGGATCGGAAAGGCGGGCGATACAGGCCTCGAAACCTTCAGCGTGATGCAACAGCGTCGTAATATCCCGGAACTGTATTCCGGGGCTCGGATAATCAGGGATGGTCCGCACCAGGCTCTTTATATCCATTTCCGGGTCTCCTTAGGCTTAGCGCTCATCCAAGCTGTGAATTGCGGTTGTCTCTATTTCGGATTGAGGACACGTCCGGCAATGGCATCGAGCTTGGCAACCAGAGCCGGATCTCTCACTTCGGGTGACGTGATGATCGCAACATCGAGGGAGCGATCGGAACCCAAAGGACAAGGCGGGTGCTCCGCCGGAAAATCCTGGGCGACACGGGAGACCAGGTTTTGGGCCGTCTTTGCATTTTCGGTCATGACCCGAATAATCTCCGCGACATCCACATCCGTGTGATCTTCATGCCAACAGTCGTAATCCGTCACCATAGCGACTGTGGCATAGCAGATTTCCGCCTCCCGGGCGAGCTTGGCCTCCGGCATGTTGGTCATGCCAATGACGTCACAACCCCATTTTCGATACAGTTCAGATTCAGCACGGGTCGAAAACTGGGGGCCTTCCATAACGAGGTATGTCCCATTGCGGACATGAGTGATGTTTTCTGTTTTAGCCGCAGCTTCGATGGCATCGACGAGTTTCGGGCTTACCGGGTCGGCCATAGCCACATGCGCCACGCAACCTTCGGAGAAAAAACTCTTCGGCCGCGCAAAGGTACGATCTATAAACTGGTCCACGAGAACGAACGTGCCCGGTCCCAGGTCTTCGCGTAGAGAACCGCAAGCGGAAATCGATATGATGTCGGTAACACCCACCCTTTTCAGGACATCAATATTGGCCCGGTAATTAATCTCGCTCGGGGGAATGCGATGGCCCCTTCCGTGGCGCGGCAGAAACACCAGAGGCAAGTTTCCGATTTCCCCAAATGTCAGGACATCTGAAGGATCACCCCAGGGCGTGTCGACTTTTTCAGTCCGGATGTTTTTTAGACCCGGGAGATCGTAAACACCGCTTCCCCCCATGATTCCAAGAACAGATTTGGCCATAAGAGTTCCCCTCTGGTGAACCTTCTTAATTTTAAATTCAGATTAGCTGAACTTCCCGGCAGGTAAACAAAAAAGGCTCCCTCTGAGGGAGCCTTTTCAGGAATTCGTTTATGTCCAACCTATTATTCCTGATTTAGTGCTCAATTCTCGACCACAGTTTTTTCTTGGCCAGATAAAGAAGGACCGACAATATCAGTAGATAAATCATGACCCGGAAACCAATGCGCTTGCGCTCTTCCAGATGCGGCTCGGCGGCCCACATCAGGAAAGCCGTAACGTCGGCCGCATATTGCTGAACCGTCTGTGGCGATCCATCGTCATAGTCGACAACATCTTCCGACATCGGATTGGGCATGGCAATCTGATGGCCCGGGAAGTAATCATTGTAGTGCATGCCCTCGGCCATCTCGACACCTTGCGGTGCCTCCTCCTTATATCCCACCAGTAGCGCATAGAGATAGTTGGCCCCATGTTCCTGGTAGGCGGTCGCAATATCTCTGATCCAGTAGAATGGCTCTACATACCAGGCAACCCCCAGGGGAATACCCCGGGCCTTGGTAATGACCGAGAGATCCGGCGGCAGGGCACCGCCATTAGCCACCCGAGCCTCATTGTCATTGGCAAAGGGCGAGACAAAACGGTCCGTCGGGCGTCCGGGACGCTCGAACATTTCACCGTCATCATTTGGTCCATCGATCACGGTCGCTTCGGCTGCCAGGGCTTTGACCTGTTCTTCGGAAAATTCCGGACCACCTTTCTGTCCGAGATTCCGATAAGAAAGGAACTTCAGACCGTGGCAGGTTGCGCAGACTTCTTTGTAGAATTTGAAGCCCCGCTGAAGCTGGGCCTGATCAAATTGCCCGAAAATTCCGCCGAAGGACCAGGATTGGGTCGGGATATCGATTGCCTCACCCGCGGCCCATCCCTGTTTGATCGGGACAATCAGAGCAAGGAAGACAGCGAATATCGCGTATTGAGGTTTTCCAAACATTATTGCTGCTCCCCTAAAGGCGTTTTTCTGGTGCGGCCGCTGCGCCGCTTGGCTGCGCGCCGCCACTGTCCGGAGGATCGAGTACCGACTCCGATATACTGTTCGGAAGTTTCTTTGGCGTCTCAATCAACCCGATGATCGGCAGGATGACCAGGAAATGAATGAAGTAATAGGCCGTAAAAATTCGACCCATCGTTAGATAACCGCCTTCCGCCGGCTTGGCGCCGAGATAGCCGAGCCCCAGGCAGACAAAGACGAAGATCACAAAAAACCATTTGAACAATGGGCGGTATGTTCCCGATTTCACACGCGAGGTGTCGAACCAGGGCAGCAGGAACAAGATCAGGATTGAACCGAACATTGCGATAACCCCGAGAAACTTATCGGGGACAGCCCGCAATATTGCGTAGAACGGCAGGAAGTACCATTCCGGCACAATGTGCGGTGGTGTCTGCAGAGGGTTAGCCTCGATATAGTTGTCCGCGTGGTTCAGATAATTCGGGGCGTAGAACACCAGCATGGCAAACACCAGGGCGAACACGGCAATGGCGAAACCATCCTTCAAGGTGTAATAGGGATGGAAAGGCAGCGTGTCTTTCTTGCTTTTGACTTCAACACCGATGGGGTTGTTGTTTCCAGGTACGTGCAACGCCCAGATATGCAAACCGACGACACCGAGCAGAGCAAACGGCAGCAGGTAGTGAAGGGCAAAGAACCTGTTGAGAGTTGGGTTGTCGACAGCGAACCCGCCCCACAGCCACGTCACAATGGGTTCACCGACGAAGGGAACAGCGGAGAACAAATTGGTGATCACCGTTGCCGCCCAGAAGCTCATCTGTCCCCAGACCAGCACATAACCCATGAAGGCCGTGGCCATCATCAGAAGCAGGATTATAACTCCCAGAAACCAGAGAACTTCCCTGGGCGCTTTATATGAGCCGTAATACATTCCGCGGAACATGTGGATGTAAACAGCGACAAAGAACATTGATCCGCCCACCGCGTGGGTATAGCGCAGCAGCCACCCCCAGTTGACGTCGCGCATGATGCGTTCAACACTCGCAAAAGCCATATCGACATGCGGCGTGTAGTGCATGGCCAGGACAATTCCGGTGATAATCTGAACCATGAGGCAGAAGGTCAATATTCCACCGAAGGTCCAAAAATAATTCAGATTTCGCGGAGTTGGAAATTCGAGCATCGTATCGTTCGCCATGCGCATGATGGGCAGACGATCGTCGAGCCATTTGTCCAGTCCGGGTTTAGGCTGATAGGTAGATTGATGGGCCATGACTCGCTCCGTTAACCAATTCTAAGGACGTCATCCGAAACAAAATTGAACGCGGGGACGTCCAGGTTTCTGGGGGCCGGACCTTTTCGAATGCGTCCTGCCGTATCGTAGTGCGAACCATGGCAGGGGCAGAACCAGCCATCAAACTCACCCTTTGAGTCGCCTATTCTCTGTCCCTTGGGAATACACCCGAGGTGGGTACAGATGCCGATCAATACCAGCCATTTTTCCTGACCCGACGCTGTCCGATTGACATCCGTCGCCGGTGCGCTTGTGTCCACATTGGCATTGCGAGCCAGGGGATCCGGGAGCTGATCCATTTCGACAGCTCGTGCCGTTTCGATTTCTTGCGCCGTGCGATGACGGATGAATACCGGTTTACCGCGCCAAACGACGGTGATGGCCTGTCCCTCTTCAATGGGGCTGAGATCCACCTCGGTTGATCCCAGAGACAAGGTTGAAGCATCGGGATTCATCTGGTCGATTAAAGGCCAAAGCCCGGCAGCGGCTCCAACCGCCGCAAAAGACCCTGCTGCGATCATCAAAAAATCACGGCGGGTTGAATCATCCGTTTCAGTTGCCACTTTAGTCTCCGTAATGCCTATTCAAACGTCTCATTCTCTAACGTCACATTCTCAAACGTCACAATTTTAATCTGGGGAAGGTACGGCTCGGAAACGACGCGTCAAGAAGACCCAAATCGCCCGGGAACTCGCAACCCTTTGTGCTGGAGCCCTTTGGCAATCAATTTTGACAGCCATCAGAAAAGCCCGCGAACAGATTACCCCTTATTCATCAAACATCTACCATGAGCGGAAAAAAATTCCACCATGTTCCGACACAATTCAGCTTTTTTGCACTGTTAACGGCGATTGTCC
>JBPCWG010000199.1:0-3964 GCA_051009705.1 Methyloligellaceae bacterium
GACTGGGCCGTAAAACCGGCAGGGGCTGGTACGAATACAGGCAGGGCAAGGCCGTATTCCCGCCCGAGAAATCCTTCCCCGGCAAATCCGGCGCGTCCCCCCGGGTCTGGATCAGCCCGGCGGAACCGGAACTTGCCGAGAACTTGCAGGATGTACTGGCAGCACTCGGTGCCGATTTCGACGACGGGCCGGAACCCCATGCAGAGTCGGTGTGCCTGGTTACCCCGATTGGTGCCGACGCCACCGGAACCGCACTTGAACAGAATCTGGACCCCGCGCGCACGATAGCCGTCGACATGCTGTTTCCCGCTGACCGCCGGCGTGTGCTCATGGCACCGCCTGCCATTGATCGCGACAAGCTCAATGCCGTTGCCGGGCTTCTTTCCCGCGGCAAAACACCGGTGACCCTGATCGGCGACAGTCCGGGATTCGTGGCTCAGCGGATTCTGACCCAGATTATCAACATCGCCTGCAACATTGCAGAGAAGGGCATCGGCAAACCGACGGAAATCGATAGCGCCGTCAAGCTTGGCCTGGGCTATCCCCGCGGCCCGCTCGAATGGGGTGATCATCTCGGGCCGGAGCGTGTGCTGCGCATTCTGCAATCCCTTTTTGATTTCTATAAAATCGCGACCTATCGCCCGAGTCCGTGGCTGCAGCGACGGGCAGCGCTGGGAGTTTCCCTGCTAACGACCGGTTACGAGGTTTGACGATAACGGCAGGTGTTCCTGTTCCCGGAACTCCTGCAGATTGTGAAAATTCAGACAAGTGTGTAAAAACGACAGTTCCTTTCTAAATCTCTTCTAAAGAGCAGAGCGATCACTCAAGCCGTCACCCCCATAGAACAGCGTGTCACCGCGATAACCGCCGTGACCATGGCGCAATCCATAGGCGCCTGGGGCATGTTTGTTTACACTGCAGGCGCCTCGGCTATCGCCGCCGATTTAAATATTCCGGCCGCCTATATCGGCTATCAGATCGGCATCGCTTATTTTGCCGCGACATTGTGCACCTTGTTCTCCGGTAGTCTCACCCGGCGCATGGGCTACGTTCTGGCCCTGGCGATCGCCATGGCCCTCATAGCCGTCGGCGCTGCGGTCACCACACTCTGGCAACTCGTCGGCATGTTCGCAGGTTCCATTATCATGGGCCTGGGATTTGGACTGATACCCGCCTCCGCCTCCCAGATTTTGATATCCGTTACGGAAAAATATAAACGCGCTTTCATATTTTCTATCAAGCAAAGCGGTATCCCCATCGGCGGCATGCTGTCGGCCCTGACAACACCCTACTTCGCCGAGCAGCTGGGCTGGCGGGCGGCCGGTTATGCGGTCAGCTTCAGCTGTCTGTTGATCTTCCTGTTCTTGTTTCTCAATCGCCACCGCTGGATCATCGAAGATCGCAACACCGCTCCGGTGTCTTTGAATCCATTCCTTCCCCTCATCGCCATTCACAGATCCCGGCGTCTTATGATGCTGGTTTACATGGCTGTCTTTTATGTCGGTATCCAGATTGTCTGGCTGACATTCATGAGTCCGTTTTTCGTCGAAGATCTGCAATTCACTCTGGTGGAAGCCGGTTATTTTCTCGCGATCGTCCAGGTGACGGGAATTGTTGGCCGCATTCTCTGGGGCTGGCTCTCGGACCGGTTGCAGGACAATTTTTCAGCTATGCTCATGCTCGGCTGGATCATGGCCATATGCTGCGCCGCCCCCTATTTCCTGGACACGGAAACCCCGGTCCTCTGGCTCTCGCTGCTCTGCTTTTCGATCGGATTTTCAGCTGTCAGCTGGAATGGCGTGTTCCATGCCGCTCTTATTGAGGTGGCCGACCCCGGCGAAACCGTTCAGGTCATCGCCGGCATGGCCTTCTATGTCTATGTCGCCATGTTCACCTGGCCGGCGCTTTATGCGCTGCTGATCGAATGGAGCGGAAACTATACGATCTCCATGTCGACGCTGGTCCTGTTTTCCATGGCCGGTATATACTGCGCCTGGCAATCAAAGATCCTGCGCCGATAAAGCGCTGGCGGACGGTTGAGCCTGCATGTTCTTCTCCAGGCTCCGAACGAGTCGGCACAGGGGCGTAATCCTACCAGCCCTGAGGTTCGGAATCGAGGAACCCGAACTTGTTCAGCAGTGCTTCGATCTCCTGCAAGCGTGTTGCCGATACCGGCCGGTTCGGCAAACGCGGGGCACCAATGGGACGGCCCATGATCTCCCACATGGCCTTGGTCGGCGCCGGATACTCAACCTTGGTGGTCTGATAGATTTCCGAATAGATATCCTGCTGTGTGAGGGCCTCTTCGAGTTCTCCGGCTTTCGTGAGATCGTAGAGACGTTTGACAAAATTCGGCGCGACCCCTCCGAATACGGACATACAGGCTGAACCGCCGAGTGTGAGACTGGGTATGACCCATTCTGTGCCGACAAACATGCCGAAGTCGCGCTTACGGGAGCGGGCGACGCGGCCGAGTTCGAGGAATGTTTCCCAGTTGTGACTGGCATCTTTCAGGCCGACGAACTGCGGATAGTCATCCATGAGGCGTATCAGGGTTTCCGGTGCGATCCCCACGCCATCCATGATCATCGGCGAGTTATAGCCGACGAAAGGCAGGCCGGTCGCCGACAGGATGGCCCGGAAATGCGCTTCGACACCTTCCTGGGGCGGTTTCCAGTAGTAGGGTGGAATGGCCATGATTGCATCCGCACCGATTTGTTCCCCGTGCTTTGCCAGATCCACGGCGTGATCGGTACCCGGAGTGCTGACATTAATGATCACAGGAACACGCTGGTTGCTGGCCTCGACGGCAGCCGCCGCAAGTTGCTTGCGTTCATCCAGGGACAGATTGAGGGACTCAGCCAGGTGGAGATTGACACAAACTGATGATGCATTGTGTTTGATCAGAAATTCGACTATTCGCGAAAATGTTTCAAGATCGATTTGATTGTTGCTGTCAAATGGCGTGAGCGTGCAGTCAACGAGGCCACTCGGCACAAATTTATTCGGTGCTGAATTCATGAAATCGTTCCTCCCTGATTTATTATACGACACCTGACAGCAGGATCGAGTATTTTTAGTCCTTGGTTTGCTGTTTCGGTTCGTACACGGTCACCAGTCCAATCCCGGCGGTCAGGATGAGAATGCTCACCCAGCCGATTATCCCGATCGGCTCATCGATGACGATCATCGCCAGAACAGCCGCAATCGCCGGTACACCGGACATGAATGCCGCAATGATCGATGCCCCGACCTTGCGTGCGGCAAAAGCCACCAGAACCAGTCCGATCAGGGTTGCCAGTATGCCCTGGACGATTCCCTGCAGTAATAATTGCGAAACCGATGTTTCGGCCATCGCCGATGGCAGGACCGCCACCCAGACAGGAACAAAAATCAGGCCATTCATGAACATGACACAAAACAGGATCTGCGGTGTCGTTACATCCCACTTACGGACGAGAACCAGGAAAACGCTGTACATGGCGGCGGATATGACAAACATGATATCCCCCTTCCAGGCATCGGGGCTTGTAGCCGGAACATCGGTCAGATTAAGGAAAGCGCCCAGCAGAATCGCCACGACACCGATGATCTGGATGCGTTTCGGCAGATGCCGGTAGAGCACGAACACAATTGTCAGAGTGAAGATCGGCAGAAAGGCGTTCATGTAGACACCGGCATGAACCGCCGGCGCAAATTCGAAACCTGAATAAATTAATAGCTGGTAGGGTATGCCCGCCAGAAACGTAAGGACCGCAATACGCGTCCAGCTCAGAGTTCGCCATGGCTTGTAAATGAGAAGAACAGGTATCGACAGGGTGCCTGCGATGCCGAAGCGCAGAGTCGTTATGTCGTAAACTGTGAGCGGAGAAAGGGCGCCAATACGACTGACGACCATCCAGCTCGACCAGATCATCACAACGATCGCCGCCGATCCGTAACCTATGGTCTTGTCGCTCAGTTC
>JBPCWG010000200.1:0-6278 GCA_051009705.1 Methyloligellaceae bacterium
GTTGATCCCAATGGAGTCAATATCAATACGGAGTGCGGTTCAACGTCACCGGAGTTTGTCAGCGAAAAAGTTCGGGAGGTTCGTGCCGATATCGGTATTGCCCTGGATGGTGATGCCGACAGAGTAATTCTTGTCGATGAAAATGGCAGCGTTATTGACGGCGATCAGCTGATGGCTGTGATAGCGGATTTCTGGCAAAGCCGAGGGCGTCTTGCATCCAATGGTATTGTGGCGACGGTGATGTCTAATCTCGGGCTGGAACGTTATCTGAATGACAAAGGACTTGTACTCGCCCGAACCCCGGTGGGGGACCGTTACGTTGTTGAGCATATGCGCAAACACGGATTCAATGTGGGGGGTGAGCAGTCTGGCCACGTCATTCTCTCAGATTTCACGACCACCGGAGACGGCCTGATTACCGCGTTGCAGATCATTGCCGTGGTTATCGCCAGTGGAAAACGTGTGAGCGAGGTATGTAATCGCTTCGAACCCCTGCCGCAGATCCTGGAAAATGTCCGTTTTGGTACCGGCTTTTCCATGGAACGCCAGGAAATTCGCGATGCGATTGACGTGGGTCGCCGACGGTTGGGAACCACTGGCCGTCTGGTCATCCGGCCTTCCGGTACAGAGCCGGTAATCCGGGTCATGGCCGAAGGTGATGATGCAAGCCTGGTGTCTGATGTGGTCGGTGAGATTGTTCAGGCCATGAAATCTGCAGCAGCCTGAGATAAACAATTCTAAAATTATAGTAATATTGAATTATTACATGGCAATTACTTGTATTTCATAATTTTAATAAGCATAAATCAAATTAAAATTTTTTATATTACGAATAAATTAAGTATAAATAGTAATACTTCCCTTATTCGATTGAGTGTTGATGGATCGCGAAATGAAGCGGTTCACAGATCTTGAGCCGAGGGGAAATAATGCGCTGCACTTATCTATCCGTTTTAATATTCACGCTTCTGTTGTTCCAGGGACCAACCGGGACTTTGGCCGCGGACCTCAATGGAGGACGCTCTCCGGGAGATTCTTATTGGAATTCAGGGGGGCAGAAATTTGCACCGTCCTTCGCCGCTGCCCCTCAGATCTATATTCGCGGTGATCTCGGTCTTGGTATTGCCGGGGGAATTGGGCTGGTAGAAGATCACAACTATCCCATGACCGATGAAGAGATGGACCTCGCCGCGTCCATTGGTGTCGGACTGGGTCGCCAGTTTTCAAGTCGTTTGCGCGGTGATCTGACTTTGGACTGGCGCATGCCGACGGAGATCAAAGCATCCCAATATGCCTGGGGCTTTAATGAGCGTCGAAAATTTGAAATTCAGACCCTGCTGGCTATGGCGAATCTCTACATAGATTTTCCGCGCCAGTCGGCACCGGGTTTTAAGGACGGTCAGTTTACCACGGACTCCCGATTTACACCTTATGTGGGAATGGGTATCGGCATCGCCTATCACCGGGCAGATTCCGGACGAGCCGAGGTCGCCGCCAACGATTTCAATCCTATTAAGGACAAGGGTCAGGCTCGATTTGCTTATACCCTTATGGCCGGTCTCGACTGGCGGTTAAATTCCCAGACCAGCCTCGATTTCGGATACCGGTTCGTCGATATGGGCAGCTTCAAATCAGGCGGCTGGAATAATGAAATGTGGACCTGGTTGAGTACGATGGAATCGACGAATCTCCAGTCTCATGAGGTCAGGATGGGGCTCAGATACAAGCTCCGCTAGGGTTTGATTATATTTAATTTATTTTTTAACAAATTGTTTTTGGGTGGCGGGCTCCAGGGCCCGCCACTAATTTTGTGTTGAGTACACATGGTGCGTGTTGTTCTCAAATTGGCTCAGGATACCTTGCCGGTTCGCCGGCATGAGCCGTCATCCCAATAACCCAACGCCTCTGGACAAATCCCGTTTTTCAAGCAACAAGTTGCCTGTAATGAACAGAACGACCGCTGGACCCCAAGGCGGCGCGTTAAGTCGAAAGGGTGACGGCAATGAAATTTGGTTCGGAATCTCTGAAGAAATTCCTGCAGGACATTCTGATGGATGAAGGCATGTCGGCAACTCATGCGGAGAACGTAGCCGCAGTGATAGATTGGGCGAATTTAAGAGGCGCTGACAGCCATGGTATCATGCGCATTCCCCAGTATTTGAAATTTATCGGTGATGGTGATCTCGATCCCCGGGCTGAGCCTGAAATCGCTGTCGATGCCCTGGCCCTGTTCATGATCGAGGCTCATAAATCGGCCGGACAGGTCGCGGCGTCAATGGTCGTGGATGAAGCGGTCACCCGGGCTCGGCAATTTGGCCTGTCCTGGGGACTGGTGCGACAGACGTCTCATACAGGTCCTGTGGGTTATTATGCGCAGCAAATCGCCCGAAACAATATGATTGGTATCGTCACCGCGGCAACCGTGCCTCTGATGGCTTATCAGGGAAGCCGGGTGGAAAATCTGGGAACCAACCCCCTGTCGATCGCGGTGCCGGCGGGTAATGGCGAGACGGTTCTGTTCGATATGGCAACAAGCGTGGCCTCCAAGGGACGGATAACCCAGGCGGCACTCAAGGATGAGAAAATTCCGGAAAGTTGGGCCCTTGATGAGGCGGGGAAACCAGCCACCCGGGGTAAGGACGCTCGGGTGCTGTTGCCGATGAGTGGAGCGAAAGGCGCCGGGCTCGCTCTCATGTTCGAATTCCTGAACAGCGTTCTCGCCGGAAATCCGATAATTTCACAGATGATCCAACCCGGGGCAAATCGATTTCACAATCACAATGCGAGTTGTTTGGCTATAGACATCGAAAAAATCCGTGAAGTGGAAAGCTTTAAACTTGACGCCGACGCTTTGATCCAGGCGATGGCGGATCAGCCAAAAGCGCAGGGTGTGGAAGAAATCCGCATGCCCGGAACAAAGGGAACTCGGATCGAAAAGGAAAGATTGCGAACCGGTGTTCCCGTTGCCGATGGGCTCTGGCAGCAATTATGTTCGATTGCCGAGCAGAAGAATCTGACGCCACCGGCCCCCCTGACGGATTAACCTGCCGATTTGCAATTTCCTGCACTAATTGCAATATTGTCCGCGTTTTATCCCGCGCATCCGATAGGCGACTTAATTGGCGTTTTGCCGGTTCTGTTCCAGCCGGGCATCGACAAGGGCAACGGTTTCATCGACACTGTCCAGTTGCATGCCGTGTTGCCCGGCGAGGGTTTTCACAAGGCAGTCAACCCTTTCGATGTTCGGTGCGCCGGCAAACAGGGCGCGTGCAGCTGACGAGGGTTTGGCAAGCCCGTTGGCCGCGTTGGCGTATTTTTCAAACGGTACCTGGTCCTTTGGATCAGCACCTAGTTTGCGGCAGAATTCGGCAACCCAGTTGTAAATAGCCTCGGATGTCGCGAGATCCGTGTGAACCGCTTCCTTGATAGATCTCGCTTCGTCTTTCTGCACACATCTGTAGTTGCCCGTTATCAGCATGCACCATTTGGCGAGGGGAACAAACACGGAGTCATGAACTTTCAGTTTAACCGGCAGTTCTACCTGTTCTCCATCCACGTTATATCGAATGGCTTCAATATCTGACTGTAACTGGCGCAGCATTGCCGACGCCTCTTCGCCTTCGAAGGACGCGGACTTAAAATTGGTGGGCAAGCTGACCTGCAGCACATTGACCGGCTCTTCCGGCGGTCGAAAAGCCTGTGGGTCGGGACTGCAAAGGGTGATGGAAGAAGGGTCGAAACTGTCCCAAACCGTCGGGTCCGTATAGCAGTGCTTGATCGTGGAAATATCGAGACCTGGCAGGCGGGCAAGGTAGGGAAGAGGCGGCATGTTCATGATCGACATGCACGGCACTTTAGACTTGGCGACCCGGTCCAGTAGTTCCCGTACTCCGGGAGACCTGTATTGAGGTTCCTGCATGGCCAGTGCGATAAGGTCAAAATCCCCGGGATTAACATCATCCGGACCGGTGGCGCTAACCTCACCGTCTGTGTCATGGGAGCGGATTTCAATAAGTCCTTCCCGCCCTTTGACCGGCATTCGCACAATAATTCCTTCGGAATTAATCAGCTCCGCCTCTTCCGGCAGGCAGACAAGTTTCACATTGTGTCCCGCGAGCGAGAGCTTTATTGCGAGGAGCGAACCATAGGAAGCCCCCATGATGAGAATGTTGCGTGAATTTGCCATAATCTGATCTGACCTGATTTATGCAGTTAATGTTGATTCATCTACCGGAGTGTTTTAACAGCTACGGTCAATGGTGTGAAGGACAACGCACCGATATTAGAGACAAGCTGGACTCACTAATGTGCAGGTTTCCTGCAGATCACTATGTTTGAAAAAAAACAACTTTTTCAGATGACCAGCTCTATTCCATCAGTCCGTCCATGAGGGCATCGGGATCAATGGGCAGTTCCAGTTCCTGTCCCCGTTTTGCCGAAAGGTCCATGGCCATGGTCAATACCAGGTTTCGATGTCCCTCTGCGGCCGTCGCGTGTGGGGTGTCCTTGTTGTTGTAGATGCGCTGGAACCAGGAGTTGGTTTCTTCCCGAAGTGGTCCCCAGAGTTCACCGCCGTAAGTGTCGCCGGGGGGGAAGCTCGTAAGAAAATCCACGTGTCGCCTTACGTCGATCTCCAGACCATCGGGATTGTAAGCCGGCCCCTGGGGCATTTCCGTCGCCAGGATAACATCCCTGTGGGTGTCTTCGATATCGATAACACCCTTTGTCCCGACGATACCGATTTCCAGGCCATAAACGGCACCGGGCCATTCTTTCGGTAACGCCCAGCAGATGTTCATGCTCCAGATTGTCCCGTCTTCCATGGTGAACACGCCGAATGTCGCGTCCTTGGTGCCGAGTTCATTCATGACCTTGTCCGTGGAGCGGGCAAAGACAGAAACCGGTTTTGCCGCATCTCCCATGAGCCACAGGCACATATCGAGGCTGTGGGTACCGGAAACCACCATCGGAGTCAGGAAGCGACGGTCCTGGGTCAGGCGGACTTCACCGGTCGGGGCCATACGGTTCATGAATGCCCGTGTGACCGCCGCCGTCAAATCACCGATCTGACCACTGACAATACGGTCTTTGACGACCAGGAAGCGCCGGCGAAAGCGTTGTGTGTAGCCGACAACCGCATCCACACCTGCTTTGTCAATGGCGTCGAGAACCATTTTCGATTCCCGGGCGTCGGTCGCCAATGGTTTTTCGATAAGAAGTTTAGCTCCACGCTCAGCGGCCGCCAGCGTTGGCTCCACATGGTCCCATGTCGAAGTCGCGATGATAACCGCATCCACTTCAGGGCGTTCGATGAGCTCGTGAAAGTTTGTCGTGAAGAAATCCGCCTGCAAATCGTCGGCGAGCTTTCGCCCCACGCGTTCGTTTATATCTGAAAGTCCAATCCAGCCAATTCCCGGAAAATCCTTGGCCAGTGTGGCCCGCATTCGGCCGACAACGCCACAGCCGATAACGGCCAAACCAAGCTCTTTCTTTTCTGACATAATTTCCTCTTTGAGTGTCTGATAAGCTCATCATCAAGGACAGATCTATCAATTGTCGTTGGACGAACCTAACCCATTATAAGCATTCCTTAATGATCGTCAGACATAATAAACTGTCCGAAAATAAATTGCACATCGCGTTGGAGTATCAGATGGCCCGTGAAAATAGCGTTACCCTGGAATGGTATCAGGACCAGATTCGTTCGATCAGTCCCGACTTTCAGGTCGTGCAAATGACGCACGGGTCCATACCTGGTCAGCCGCAGTTTACGATCCTCCATCTGCAAACAGCCGGTGACCCGGGAGTTGCCGAAGAGTTGCTTGTCAAGTGGCGTGGCGATCAGGCGCTTCAGGTCGTTTTTGACATCGAGGCCGTTTCCGAGGAGGAAATGGAAGCCGATCCCGGTTTCAGCCCTTATACCCTGAATTAACTAACTCAGGCGTTTTCAAGCTTTCCTTTTATCACTGCCTTCGCCGTTCCGGTACCTGGCGCAATCAGAGTTGGCCCAATCCAAATTGACTGCTGTTTCGTAGTTAAAGGAACATCAATTGGAAAGGAGTATCCCATGGTCGTCACCCCGGTCTATGCAGGGTTTCTGACTCTGATTTTCGTCTTTCTGAGTTTCCGGGTCATACAGTTTCGGCGGACGGCCAGAATTGCCCTGGGTGATGCTGGAGACAGGGAACTGTTTCGCCGTTGCCGGGTACAGGCAAATTTCACGGAGTATGTTCCTCTTGCCCTTATCCTGATGGGGCTTGCAGAAATTCAGAATAGTT